>SGBC01000002.1:0-300000 GCA_004195045.1 Candidatus Acididesulfobacter guangdongensis | reverse complement strand
CATCTAAATTTGTATTTATAGATTTATTTTCAGCATTAGCATTGCCCATACCGGGAATGGTAATTTTTGATGTTTTTACGGATATTGACGAAGTTTTCTGATTTGCTCCGCCGGCAGATATTTTATTATCGTCATTGTTGTTATTATTATCAATATCAACACTGTTATCGCCGTTAGCGGACAAAACAGCAGCCGTGCCGCTTTTACCATTGATATGTATCTTATTACCGAGCTGAATCTGGTTTTGGTTATTGCCGCTATTTTGATTCTGAACGCCGGCTTCATTTTGATTCTGACATTGTTTGCATTGTTCCTGTTCTTGCGTCTGCATGACAACAGAATCGCCACCTGCAGAAACTACTTCGTCATTTGCCGTAAAATTACCGGAATTAGGAACCATACCGGAAGCAAGTATAACCATATCCACATTTAAATCAAGACTGCCTCCAAAAAGCGTATTATTGACTTTTAACTTTATAGTATTATTTTTTCCGTCATATGCGACATCGGACATAATTCCTTTAACCATAAATATTCCGTCGTCATTCTGCATACTTTTATAATAATTTTCATATTCGCCCGGCGTTCTTATATCGCGGTATATTATATATACTTTGGCATCCGGATTATTTTTTCTGAACGCATTAGCTTCTTTCAAGGAAGTCATGCAGCAGACGGTAGAACAGTAAGGCAGATAGTTTTCGTCTCTTGAACCGGCACATAAAATAAACGCAACAGATTTGACATCCTTGCCATCGGATTTTCTTTTAACGGCAAAATTTTCATCGCCGCTTTTTAAATACAGTTCGGAATAAAGTTCTTCAAGTTCGACATTCGTCAGAATATCAGGAGACAAACCGTATCCTAAATAGGAAAGATTATGCGCATCATACGGTTTCCATCCGGTTGCTACAATGATTGCGCCGGCTTTTTCAATAACGGTTTCTTCATTTATATTTTTACTATTTTTATCATTTATATATATATCAGATTTATCTTTTATACTTTTATCGGAACTAAAATCTGAATCTGAACCGGAATTTGTAATTGTTTTTACTTTTATTTTTACTTCAAATTTTCCCGGGGCACCGGATATCTCACCAATTTCAGAATTTTTATATATTTTAATTTTTTTAGAACCTTCAACATTATCGATAAGTCTGCCAAGGTCATTTTTAATAAGCAGATTATCTTCGAAAGGCGGGCTTGTCTCCCATTTTTTATACTTTAGATATGGGAATCCGCCCAGATGCTCTTTTTTCTCTATTAATATTACATCATATCCTGCTTTTGCGGAATTCAGAGCGGCGGTTAAACCAGTAACGCCTCCGCCAACAACTAGAATAGTCTTATTTAATTCTGCTGTCAGAGGAACAGTAATTTCAGCTTTTTTTGCTCTTGCTATCCCCATTCTTAAATAATCTTCGGCAAGCATCTGAGCACCTTTGCTGTTTGGTTCGCTCACCCATATCACGTGTTCTCTTAAATTAACCCTTTCCGTAAATATTTTTGACGGGTCAAAACTGAATACATCCTGTTTTGACCTCATTGAACACGCCGCTATAACTATTTTATTAAGTCCGGAAGATTTGATATCTTCATTGATAATATTTAAACCTTCTTTAGAGCAGAGAAAATTATTCACTCTGCAAATTTCCGGTTTATATTCGCTTTTTGCAATATTTTCGAGTTCTTCTATATTCAGGCATTTACCTATATCGCATCCCGAGCATATATAAACTCCAAGCTTATTGTCCATATTTTATTTAACCTCTTTTATTAGCGGAAAACTGTAAAACGGAAAGAGCGGCTCCTGTTGAAGCCTGAACTGAACTGTAAACATCGGTAGGGTTCTTTGCAACGCCTGCCGAAAAAATTCCTAAATTTTCATTCTGGTTAAATAGAAAACCGTTAGCGTCATAGGCGAATTTAACATTGCCTGTTTTTATAGCAGGTCGATTAGGGACCATTCCTGCCGCAAGAACTACCATATCGGCTCTGAATTTTATTTTTTTGCCTGAAAGTATATCTTCCGCTTCAAGAAAAAGGTCTCCAGAAAGTTCATCTTCAAATATATTTGCTACAATCCCTTTAATAAACTTAGTTCTTTCGTCAGATGACGCCCTATTATAAAACTTTTCATATCTTCCGGGCGTTCTTATATCAATATAAAAAATCGTAGAATTGGATTCCGGATTTTTTTCCCTGAGATAGATTGACTGCTTCAAGGAGGCTAAGCAGCATATTGCCGAGCAGTACGGCAGATGATTTTCATTTCTCGAACCTGCGCATTGCACGAATGCAACATTCTTAGCTTCTTTGCCGTCAGACGGTCTCAGAATTTTTCCGCCTGTAGGACCGCTATCCGCCGCAAGCCTTTCCATCATAACATTCGTGATTACATTTTTATATTTGCCGAAACCGAGATTTGTAATTTTTTCTGCATCATAAGGTTTCCAGCCTGAAGCCATGACAATAGATTCTGCTTCTATGTCGAATATTTCTTCTTTTGTATTAAAATTTATAGCATCGTATCTGCAGACGGTTTCGCATTTTTTGCATGAATCAAATTTACACGCTTCAGCATCAATATTGTATTTTGACGGATAAGCGGATATATTTGTTATATAAATAGCTTTCTGAGTGTCCATGTTATAATTAAAATCATTCAATCTGTTTTCAGGACACACTTTTGCGCATTCGCCGCATATAGTGCAGTTGTCGTTAATATACTGCGGTTTCTGCCTTATTTTAACTTTATAGCCGTTAACACAACCGCTGCCATTACCATAATTATTACTATTAACATTAACATCAACGACGGCGGTCATCCTGCTTCCAGCCGATGCGTCTGCCGGCAAAGATGAAATCTTCCCCTGCACCGACGCATCACCGTTTACGATTTCCGTTTCGCCTGAGTTTTTCTGAATTTCTGTAATTTCTTCTATTTCTGATGAAACATAAAATTTTATCCTGCTTTCATCGGCTGACTTAACTCTTCTTAAATTAATCTCAAAGCCGCAAAACGACGGACATAATTTTGGGAAATATTTATACATCTGCAAAACTCTGCCTCCGATGTACGGATTTTTTTCCACTACAATAACAGACTTTGACGATGACTCGGTTATTTCAAGAGCCGCAGATATGCCGCTGAATCCTCCGCCGATAATAAGAACAGGTTTTTCGTTCAATTTACTCACCGATTGTCAAGCATGATACAGATTAACATATTAAATATCATGTCGTAAGGTATCATGCGGATTTAAATTAAATATTTAAGTTAAATAAATTAATTTTTAGGAACTATTTCTAACCACGGTTTTTTAAATACTTCAACCTCACCGGTTGATTTATTTATCTTTGAATTTACAAAAACCTTCCAGTTCACTTCATCTAATTTCTGATGGTCCATTCTGTAATAGAAACCCGGGTACCTTGTTTCTTCCCTGAATAAAATATGCCTTAGATGAAGTTCTCCTACAACCGACCTGTGATAGTTTTCCCATGCGCGCATAAGCTCGTGAAGATTGCCTGCCGCCAACTTTTTAGAATCTTCTTTAAGTTTATTTAAAAGTTCCAGTCCCCTTTCTAACGACTTTCCGTTTGTTCTGTAAAAATTTGACGTTCCTGCAACATATTCGTCCATAATCTTATTGAGCCTGTAAAGATATAATCTAGGACTGATATAATTCGGATTTACGCTCGGATCTGTAGAATAATTTTTAAATGTTTCGAACTGAATCATAGGTCTGTATATTTCTTCCGCAAGAGCCTGTCCGTCAGCATAAACCGTGGGTTTAAATCCCGGGTCGTCCAATATGAATTTTACCGCAGATTTTCCGGCTAACCGCCCTTCCGTAAATGAACCTGAAGAAAATTTATGTCCTGAAGCTCCAACACCGTCACCTGCCGTAAACAGACCGCTTACGGTTGTCATTCTATTATAACCCCAATGCCATTCTTGAGGCGATATATCTTTTGGACCGCTTACCCACATACCGCAGGCGCCTGCATGAGACCCTAAAAGATAAGGCTCTGTGGGCATGACCTCCGAGTTTGTATCCTTCGGGTCTATATCCATAGCCGCCCATAGACCTGCCTGAGCAATCGTCATATCAAGAAAATCTTCCCATGCGTCGCTTTCCAATGACTTTTGTCTTTTTTCAGGTAATGTTTCATATAATTTTTTTATAGCGCCGCTTGTATCCATAAAAAACGGACCGTTGCCCTCATGCCAGTCTTTTAACATAACGTGATTCCATAAACATGTGGCAGGAACCTGAGATAATCCGTATGGAGCATAGTCTTTCAGCATTTCTCCCCATTTCTGCATATAGTCATCGCCGTATGCGTTTTTAACTCTGGATTTAAATAGTGTAAACCATGCGCCGACAGGACCGTAACCGTCTTTAAATCTGTTTGGCACAAATCTGTTTTCCATAGTAGTCATTTCAGCGCCTGCTTCAAAACCCATAGCATAAGTAGAACCTGCATTCCATAATGCATACCACGTTCTTCCCATGCCTTCCGCCTGCGAGCGCGGTCTGAACACGTTGACTGCCCCGCCGCATGCCATCATTACGGCTTTTGCCTTATAGATATATATCTTTGCTTCTCTTAAGCTAAAACCTATGGCTCCTGCAACTCTGTTCGGATTATTCTCATCCATCAGAAGTCTTATAATAAATACTCTTTCATAAATATTTTCATCGCCCAGAGCTTTTCTTGCAGCCTCTGCGACTAAAACTTTAAATGATTCGCCGTGAATCATTATCTGCCATTTTCCGGCTCTCAACGGTTTAGCGCCTTCAGCCAGCGTCCTTTTATCTTCTTCATCTTCTTTCATAATAGGAAGTCCTAATTTTTCAAAAAGATGCACGGAACTGTCAACATGTCTGCCTACATCATATATAAGGTCTTCCCTTGTTATACCCATAAGGTCGTTTGAGACCATTTTAACGTAATCTTCCGGCTGATTATCGCCGAGATAAGTGTTTATTGCCGATAGACCTTGAGCTACTGCTCCGCTTCTATCGATAGCCGCTTTTTCAACCATAGTTATTTTCATATCTTTAGGAGCCCACTTTTTAATTTCGAAAGCGGCGCCGCATCCTGCCATACCTCCGCCGACAATAAGCAGGTCGGTATTTACTTCTTCAATGGTAAAATTGCTTAATACCTCAGAGCTTGTCAAAGAACCTTTCTGTTCTGCCATAGCAAATCCCCTTAATTTATATTTTAGGTATTTAGTATAAGTTTAACTTCGTTCAAGTTAATTTAAGTTAGAGTTCAAAAAATATATAGCCATTATTTAATATAATAAATATTATTATTCATTCAATAGATATTATTATAATAATTTCGTCTCTAAATTATTCAAATTTTCTAATTTTAAGATTTTTAATTTGAAGATTTTTATTAATAGATTTTTATTAATTAAAAGAATACAGTCAATCAAGCAATTATTTTCCAGGAACAGACAATGTTTTACCTGTTTCATCGCATAAAAGATCGGAATTTATATCGCCAGCATTGGTATCCGATATTCCCTGATAGGGGTCAATCCCGCCTTCAGGTGTAGTTCTTATAGGAAATTTAAAGCGTTTTAAATTGCCGTTGCGATATTTTATAGTCCACATAATAGAATCTGAACCTCTTAACGGAATAACAGATGAGCCCATTGGGGCAAAATCCTGATAAGCTCTGATTTCAATTGCCGACTGCGGACATATTTTTACACAATTGTAGCATTCCCAGCACTGTTCAGCTTCCTGATTGTACGCTTTCATAATATCTTTATTGAGTACCATAAGATCATTAGGACAGATATACTGACAGGCAGTTTTATCCCGTCCTTTGCAGCCGTCACATTTTTCGGCAATAACAAAACTTGGCATTTCGCAAAACCTCCTTAAATGTTATTTAAACATCATAAATACATATTATACATCTTACAAAATAAATATAAACTAAATATAAATTAATTAATTCAACTCGCCCTTTGCGGCTCTATGCAATTTCACTTCAACATTTTCATCTTTTGAGAGATTAGAATAATAATCTTTTAAAATTGCTAGGACTTCAGGTCTTGAAAAATGGTCGGGTATATCTTTCCCTTCCGATAAAAGCTTTCTGAGCATAGTTCCGCTCAGTATGAGCCTGTCTTCTTTCTGATGCGGGCAGGTTTTATTCGACGCCATTCCGTCGCACTTGCGGCAGTAAAAAGTCCAATCTATTTTTAAAGGTTTGAGTTCTAAAGCATTTTTAGGTATTTCGTCAAATATTTTATGTGCGTCAAAAGGTCCATAATAATCGCCCACTCCCGCGTGGTCTCTGCCGACTATCAACTGCGAACATCCGAAATTTTGCCTGAAAACAGCATGCAGCAAGGCTTCCCTTGGTCCTGCATACCTCATTTCCATGGGATAGCCTGCCTGAATGCAGGTATTAGCAACAAAATATTTATCTATCAAAGTATTAATAGCCTTAACTCTTACTTCTGCGGGAATATCTCCCGGCTTTAATTTTCCTATCAATTGATGTATCAAGACACCATCCGAGACTTCTATGGCAATTTTTGCCAGATATTCATGCGAGCGATGCATTGGATTGCGCAGTTGAAGCGCCGCCACCGTGTTCCACCCTTTTTCTTCAAATATCCTTCTTGTTTCGGCAGGTCTTTTATACACGTCTTTAAATTGCACTGGATAAATGCCTTCGCTAAAAACTTTTACTTTTCCTGCAAGATTTATTTCTCCCTGAGCCATAACTTTTTGTACGCCAGGATGTTCTAAATCGGTAGTTTTAAATATTTTTTGACATTCATATGCTTTGTCTATGGAATATTTTTCTGACACGGTTATAGTGCCCATCAGTTCAGAGGTTTCAGTATCTACTAAAGCAACTTCGTCACCTATTTTTATAACGTCTGATTTTTCTTTAGATGTTGAAAGAGTAATAGGAATCGGCCAAAATGTTCCATCCTGCATAGTAAAATCATCACAGACGCTTTTCCAGTCTTTTTTGCCCATAAAACCTTCAAGCGGAGTAAAAGCGCCGATACCCATCATTATAAGATCTGACGTTTCACGCGAGGTTATTTCAATTTTATTCAGCTTTCCGGCTCTTTCCTTTGATTCTTTAAGCTCGCTGCCCGATAAAAGAAGCGGTTTTAAAATCTTTTCTTTTCCATGAGGATGAACTAATGCCATTATATCTATTCCTCCGAGTAAAAATAAGTTCCGTTAGACTTTAGTTTCTATAGTTTATAGTTTATAGTTTATAGTTTATAGTTTATAGTTTATAGTTTATAGTTTATAGTTTAGATTGCGGTTTATATTTTTATAGAAACTGATTTTAAAATAATTATATAATATATATTTTCTAAACCTAAAAAGTCAATAGTTATCTTTAGTTATCTTCAACAAAAAAATAATACAAAAATATGGTATTGCCTATCATCCCGTTAAAACTTATTGCCTTATATCCCCATTACTAAAGCAAAGGGCTTTACGGCAACTATCGGTAAACGGCACGCTTTTATACCTCACAGAATAGGATGCACAGCCTAAAAACTGCTTTAAAACATACTCTGCAATGTTAAGTAAAAATTGTCTTTGACAAAATTTAATTCTTATGAAATAATTAAATTTGTCAAGTTAATTAACATATCAATATATTTATATATACTATATTTATATTTATTTACGTTATCTTAATCCTGCAATAGAAAATATTTATGCATTTCTTTGCACGGTTAAGCAAAATATAAGGAAAAGGTGTCAGATTTTATTTTTTTGCATATGGAGTAGTTCAATTAACAAAAACAAAGAAAATATTTGCAAAAAAATTAATCTGACACCTTTTCCGTTGCATGATTAAGGCGTTATATTTGCATATACATTTATAAATAATAATAATATACTGATAAAATAAAAAATAAAAACTAATCATAAGGAGCATCATTTCATGGATTTTGAAAAAATTGAAGCAGGCGACAATCCGCCGGAATATATTAACGCAATAATAGAAATTCCCAAAGACGGCAGCGTAAAATACGAACTTGATAAAAATTCCGGCATTATGGCCGTGGACAGATTTTTATATACGGCTATGTTTTATCCTTTTAATTATGGATTTATTCCTAAAACATTGGCGGCAGATAATGATCCGCTGGATATTATCGTTATTTCATCAATGTCGGTCGTGCCCGGCTGTCTTTTAAAAGTGCGGGTCATCGGAATGCTTGAAATGGAAGACGAGAACGGAAACGACGAAAAAATAATATCTGTTCCTATCAATAAAATAGATGCCGGCTTCAGCGATATAAGAGACATAAATGATGTTCCAAAAGTATTTTTAGATCAGATAAGACACTTTTTTGAAAATTATAAGACGCTTGAACCGGAAAAATGGGTTAAATTAGAAAATTTCGTAAATAAAGAAAAAGCTACAAAGATTGTTACGGAAACAATGATAAAATATAAAGAAAAAAATAATTAATAAAAATAAAAATGCCGCTAAACATAATTAGCGAATACAAACACAAAATATAAACAAGGCACAACTGGCGGAGAGAGAGGGATTCGAACCCCCGGTAAGCTTACGCCTACAATTGATTTCGAGTCAATCGCCTTCAACCGGACTCGGCCATCTCTCCTTAATAACTCTACATATAATATAATAAATAATTTAATGATTAAAAGAAGCGTTTAATATTTATTTAATTGATAGTTTATTTAATTGATAGATAGATAAATTTGTTATTATTTTAATTAATCAAATATTAGCGTTTGTTTTCTGTTAATTTTTTAAATTCATAACTCAAATATCCTTGAGGTAATTCTCCGGTAAAATGTTTAACGACATACCCTTTTTTGTTAATAATAAAAGACTGCGGAATCTCATAAACGTTACCGTATTCTTTTTCAATATGTTCATCTGCCATACCTACCGGATATGTTATTATGCCACCTTTGAATGTTTTGATAAAATGACCGACATATTTAGAGCCCTGATTATTTACAGATAAACCTATAATTTGGAATCCGTATTTTTTATGAGATTTATAAAATTTTTCAAGTCTCGGTATTTCAGCCCTGCACGGCGGACACCATGTTGCCCAGAAATTTACAAGAACTATTTTGCCTCTGTATTTATTTAACGTTAACGTCAAACCTGGGTAATTAATGCTTTTTACTTTAAAAGCAGGGGCTAACGGCAGTTTCTTAGTCTTTGACAGCGGTATCGTTTTATTGCTGTAATTACTGCCGTTTCCCCATAATATATTAGGCAGTTTAATTACATAAATGGATGCTATTAAAATAGCAGCAAAAAATATTACGAGCTTTATGGATTGTTTCGCTTTATATTGCAATTTTAATTTTCCTTATTATAATTTTATAATTTATGCAATCGTTGTTAATAGCACTTTAATTGATTAATTATTCTAAAATTAAATAATTCATCAGCAGAATATTACACGATTATTATAATTATTATAATATTTTCATATCCGTATAGCAACCTAAAATTATTTTAAAAACCGCTGTTAATTAATTTTATTTGATTTTGTCCGCTGCAAATGGCGATATATGGTAATAATGAAATAATTAATTTAATAAATAATTTAATAAATACAAATTTTATGATATATTTGTGATATATTTTACAATTATGTTTATAATTTATAATATATTTTTTATGAGCAATTTTATATTTTTATACGCAGTGTGTTTACAGCGGCAGTTATAATATGTTATTATATGCTGCGACATCTTTGCAATAATCTTTAAATATATATCTTGACATTTAAATATATATCTTGACATATCTTTTTGATATGTCTTGTTTGATATATCTTGATATTAAATATTAATATTTTTATTTATATTTAAATATTTAATATATGTATTTAATGTATTTATCTTGAATATTTGCAATTGATACTGATATTTTTTTATTTGAATATTTAAGTATTTATATTGATATTTTTGATATTGATATTTTTACCTGTATTTTTATTAATTTTATTATATATTTTATTATTTAAGGGGTATTTTATATATGAAAGTCAACAAAGCCGTATTTCCTGCGGCAGGCTTAGGGACAAGGCTGCTGCCTATTACAAAATCTATACCTAAAGAAATGCTGATTCTGGTAGATAAACCGCTGATACAATACGGAGTGGAAGAGTGCATAGAATCGGAAATTCAGGATATAATTATAATAACTGGAAGGGGGAAAACAGCAATCGAAGACTATTTTGACAGATCTATCGAGCATGAAATACTTCTAAAAGAGAAAGGTAAACATGACTTGCTGCAATCGGTTAAAGATATCGCAAACATGATTAATTTTTCCTACACTAGACAGAAAGAGGCATTAGGTCTAGGACATGCGATCTTATGTGCACAAAATTTAATAGGCGACGAACCTTTTTCGGTTGTGCTCAGCGATGATATAATTGACGCTAAAGTACCGGTTATGAAACAAATGATTGATATATACAAACAATACCGGTACAGCGTACTGGCAGTTCAAAAAGTAAAAGACGAAGATATCTCAAAATATGGTATAATAAAAGGTGCAGAGATAGAAAAAGGGGTCTACAAAATAGAAGATTTGGTTGAAAAACCGGAAAAAGAGGAAGCTCCTTCAAACCTTGCAATAATAGGAAGATATATTCTTACTCCAAGAATTTTTGATTTTTTAAAGGAAACCAAACCGGGAAAAGGAGGAGAAATTCAGTTGACGGATGCAATAAAATCTCTTCTCAGCGTTCAGCCTGTTTACGCTTTAGAATTTGAAGGAATAAGATACGACGGAGGTAATAAGCTTGAACTTCTCGAAGCTCAGGTTGCTTTCGGACTTAAAAATAAAGACCTTAAAGACGGATTGTTAAAATTTATAAAAAATGTTATTTAATTTGGGCTTGAAAATATTATGAAGCATTACAATACAGATGACAATTATAGCAATAAAATAATAAATTTTAAAAAAGAGGTACAAAGATTATTCAGGGAACTGTTTGAATCAATTTATCTTGAAGATTTATCAGCCTCTTTCAGCGCCAACGTTTCGCCTATAGATATTTACAGTACAAAAGACAAACTCGTAGTTGAGCTGGAAGTTCCCGGCGTTAAAAAAGAAGACATTACTGTAATAGTACAGGACAACATACTGATTATAAAGTGGGTTTTGAATTCAAACTTAAATCACAGACATGCAGAAAATGCAGAACACTGTGATAATATTAGATTTTTATGCATGGAAAGGAGATTTGGAAAATTTGAAAAATTTTTGCTTTTGCCGTTCAGTCCATCTGATAAAAATGTCAGCGCGGTGCTGTCAGACGGTGTGCTGAAAATTGTATTTAACATAGAATTTCAAAGTATTCATTCAAAAATAAATATTGAAATAGATTATAATTAATTTATAATTAATTTCGCGCAACTGTTCAAAATTCTAATTGGATTTTAATTAATTTTATTGATTGATTTTAATTGATTATCTTATGAATTTAAAGATATAATTATATAATCAATTATAGTTATATTATAGTTATATTATAGTTATATTAATTTTAAAGATACAATTAATAGATACTATAAAATAAAACATATTTGTTTTTATACTAATTGTTTTTACACTAATTTACGGGAGATATATTTATATGACGCTTATAGCTAATTTTAATTATGAAACAGATTTTAAAGGCACAGATGATGATATTACCGTCGGCAAAGGCGAAAATATCGACCAGCTGGGTTCACAGGAAGAGATTAAAATCCCTGATGTGATACCGATGCTGCCTATAAGAGACCTTGTAGTTTTTCCTTTTATGATAATACCTCTTTTTGTAGGAAGGGAAGCTTCTATAAAAGCCGTTGACGAGGCGCTGTCAAAGGACAGGCTGATACTTTTAACGGCACAAAAAGATATAGTAGTTGAAGAACCTGCGCAGAACGACATATTTGACATAGGCACAGTTGCAATGATAATGAAAATGCTTAAATTGCCTGACGGGAGAGTAAAAATACTAGTACAAGGGATTTCTAAAGCTAAGATAGAAAACTATGTACAGGTAAAACCGTTTTATCTTGTTAAAATATCAAAAATTCAAGAAGAGATTGTAACAGAAATAACGCCGGCAATAGACGCATTAATGCGCAATGTAAAAGAACAGCTTGAAAAATATGTTTCACTCGGAAGAATGCCGTCTCAAGATATACTTATAATACTTGAAAATATTAATAACCCGGGGAGACTTGCCGATATTGTGGCATCCAATCTTGGTCTGAAAGTCGAAGAATCTCAGAAAATACTGCAAGAATTTGATGCGGTTAAAAGGCTTAAAAAAATAAACGACGTGCTTGCAAGAGAGATTGAAATTCTTTCCATGCAGGCAAAAATACAGTCGCAGGCTAAAGAAGAGATGACGAAAACTCAGAGGGACTATTTTTTAAGGGAGCAGCTCAGAGCAATTAAAAACGAACTCGGAGAAACAGACGATAAGACCCAGGATATGAACGAACTTAGAGAAAAAATCAGAGCTGCAAAACTGCCTCCTGAAATATTAAAAGAGACCGAAAAGCAGCTCTCGAAACTCGAAATGATGCATCAAGATGCTGCCGAAGCTTCTACTATAAGGACTTATATCGAATGGATTATAGATGTGCCGTGGACTAAAAAAACTAAGGACAATTTAAATATCGAAGCTGCAAAAAAAATCCTTGACGAAGACCATTATGACTTAGAAAAAATAAAGGAAAGAATACTCGAATATTTAAGCGTACGCAAATTAAATAAAAAAATGAAAGGTCCCATACTATGCTTTATAGGTCCTCCAGGCGTAGGCAAAACTTCACTGGGAAAATCTATTGCAAAAGCTATGAACAGAAAATTTATAAGAGTATCGTTAGGCGGGGTTCACGACGAAGCCGAGATTAGAGGACATAGAAGAACATACGTCGGCGCGCTTCCGGGAAGGATTATTCAGGGCATTAAACAGGCCGGTACAAATAATCCTGTATTTATGATAGACGAGATAGACAAGGTAGGAACAGACTTCAGGGGCGACCCTTCTTCAGCGCTATTAGAAGTCTTAGACCCGGAACAAAATTTTTCTTTTTCGGACCATTACTTAAATTTACCATTTGACCTGTCAAACGTTATGTTTGTTGCAACGGCAAATGTTGCAGATACAATACCGGGTCCGTTAAGAGACAGAATGGAGATTATTAATCTGTCAGGATATACCCTTGAAGAAAAAGAGAAGATTGCAGAAAAATATCTTATACCGAGACAGATTAAAGAAAACGGCTTGAAATCAGACTATATAGAATTTATGCCCAGCGCGACAAGAACTATTATTGCAGGATATACAAGGGAAGCCGGATTAAGAAATCTGGAAAGAGAAATAGGCACCGTCTGCCGAAAAGTTGCAAGACAGATTGCAGAAAATAAAATAAAAAAATATACAATTTCTAATAAAAATATTGCTAAATACCTCGGAGCTATTAAAATACTGCCTGAAGAGGAACGTACGAAAGATGAAATAGGAATTGTGACCGGGCTTGCATGGACGCCCGTCGGCGGCGAAGTATTATATATAGAAACCGTCCTTTCTAAAGGCAAAGGTTCTTTATCACTTACCGGACAGCTCGGGGACGTAATGAAAGAATCGGCGCAGGCAGGTTTGACCTATGCAAAATCCAAAGCTGACGAACTTGGCATAAAATCAGATATTTTTGAAACCAATGATATACATCTTCATATTCCTGAAGGAGCAATACCTAAAGACGGACCGTCCGCCGGAATTTCAATGGCTACTTCAATGATATCGGCGCTTACAAATAAACCGGTCAGAAAAGACATCGCCATGACGGGTGAAATAACTCTTCACGGAAATGTTTTGCCTATCGGCGGTTTAAAGGAAAAATCGCTGGCTGCTTTAAGAGCAAATATCAAAACAATTATTATACCGGACAGAAACAAGAAAGACCTTGATGAAATTTCACCATTGGTTAAAAAACATTTAAAATTTGTTCCGGTAAAAAATATGGATGAAGTTGTAAAGTTAGCCATAATCGGTCTTGATAAACTTGACAAACTTGACAAAATAGATAAATCATCCGAAAATAATAACGCCGATAAAAGCGGCAAAGACAGGGATAACAAAACAGATAATAAAGACAGCAATGCTGAATCTGAAAAAAATAGTGTAAAAAAGAACGTCAGAAATAATCATACCAATAAAGAGAAAGAGAAAGAGAAAGGCGGCAATAAAAAAAACAAACATTAAAAATAAAGAAAAAATAAAAAATTGGACGAATTAAGCCTGATTTCTTATATCGAAGAAAATAGCCGTGAAAAGCTAAAATTTAACGGTTCCATGATAATTAAATCTATCGGGGACGACACGGCTATTTTTCGAGATAAAAACAACATACTGATTACATCAGATACCCTCACCGAAAATACTCATTTTAGAACAGACTATTACTCTTTCAGTCAGATAGGCGCTAAAGCGCTCCTTGCTAATATAAGCGACATAGCATCTATGGGAGGAACGCCAAGATTTTTTATTCTGTCATTGCTTGTGCCAGATTATTTGACTGAAGCTCATATAAAAGAGACTATCGACGGCATAATAGAAATGGCAAAAAATGACAGAATTTCTCTTATAGGCGGAAATATATCAAAAGCAAGAGAATTTTCAATATCTATTACCCTTCTTGGGGACTATACCGCTAAACAAACGGCTATTTCGAGATATAGCGCTGAATATGATGACCTTATATTTGTTTCTGGATATATCGGTAACGCGTGGCTTTCCTATTACATTATGGAAAACAGTGAGCGCATTAAAGAACATATTGAAAAATTTATAATGAATACGGATGATATAGATACGGATAATAATAACATATTTATAAACGCGATGACTGATTCTGAAAACTCATATAAAATATATAAGGCAGATAACAAATCTAAAACATCTAAAAATATATTAATGCAGTTTATAAAAAATTATGCAAAAAAAAATTTAATTCATCCTTCACGAGTCAAATTGGGCAAAATCTTAGCTGCAAATAAGATTGCAAATTCCATGACTGATATAAGCGACGGACTTTATAAAGATATAAACAATTTATTAAGCAGCAAAGATAAAAATTCATGTGCTCTAATCATAGCAGATGATATTCCTTTAAGCGATGAATTTAAAAATATAGCAAAAATTTTAAATTTAAAAGATACAGATATCTTGAATAATATTATTTCTTTCGGCGAAGATTACGAATTACTGTGGTCTACGAGCCGCGCCGACGAAAACAAATTACTTGAAATTGCAAAAAAAGAAAGAATAAAAATTTCTAAAATAGGTTCAATAGTTAAATGCAATACCGACGATAGGCAAAGTACTCAAGGCACTGAAGATATCGGCTATAATGACGATGCAGCAGGCTATACCGAAGCCGATTTTAGAGCAGATAAAAAGGTCAGAGTCAATTTTATATACAAAAACAAATCATTAGCAATAACGCCTATGACATTTGAACACATATCTAACAATTTATAATAATATTACATACAATCGTATACAATCATATAAGAATGAACATACCTTTATTTATTTTTCTTTTTATTATTTTTTTAATTTTTTCCTCTTTGTTTTCACTTTCCGAATCTTCAGTTTTTTCTCTGACGCAAACTGAAATAGATGAACTGAATTTTAAAAAAAAATATAAAGTAATTTTTCTTATCAGAAAATCTGCCATCTTTTTAATAATAATACTTATAGGAAATTTAACGGCAAATGTACTTGCTGCCAGCATAGCCGCCTTAGTTTTAAATTACTATTTTCATAATATCTCTATTATTTACTCTATAATTATAATCTCTTTACTTTTAATAATTTTAGCAGAAATTATACCGAAAATAGTTGCTTTAAAAAAACCGGTTGAATTTTCTATTATTATCGCAAATATATTTTATCCAATTACAGTATTAATTGATTCTGCAACAAATAAAATAGGTTTTAGCGGCAAAATATTTCAATTAAGAAAAAATGAGTCTTTGTCTAACGAAGAGCTCAGAACTATTATTGAAATAGGCAAAAATGAAGGTGAAATAAAAGAAAAAGAATATGAATTAATAAAAAATTTTTTAAAATTATCACTGTTGAAAGCGGGCAATATAATGACTAAAAATGACAAAATATTTTCATTAGACGTTAGTACGCCTGTCGTAAATGCCGTCGCTCTGATTGAAGAAAATCATTTCTCAAGGATTCCGATATATTTCAGAGAAAAAGATAACGTCATAGGCATCTTACTCGCTAAAAATATATTAGCTAAAGTATATACAGACATCGAGGAAAAAAGAACGCTTAATTCTTTTTTAATTAAGCCTTATTTTATTCCGGCATCGAAAAATGTTCTTGACCTTTTCAGAGAGCTTCAGAAGAAAAAAATCCATATTGCAATAGTCGTAAATGAATACGGTAAAATGACAGGTTTAGTCACCATGGAAGATTTGCTTGAAGAGATTTTCGGTGAAATTGAGGACGAATATGATGTTCAATGATAAGACAAAAATAATTCAATAAATGAATTTTAAAAACAATTATTATAAAAAAATACATAAAAAAAGTTTATAAAGTATAAAACAATTTATAACAATTTCTCAACGTATAACTAACAACTTATAAAACTGAGAACTGCAAGTATAAAGTATGCTGTATGTATAACGTATGTATAGAATATGAATATATAGTGCAAAGCATATTGTATAAAGCCTAGTGTATAAGAGGATTAAGCGTTATAAAGTAAAACCAAATAACAAATAACGGCTCATCATATGAGCATATAAACATGAATAACGGCTATATTATCGTAAATTTGATATATTATTTTATTATAATTATTATCGCTATTTTTTTCGAAGGATTCTTTGCCGGTTCGGAAATCGGCATTATAAGCTATGATAAAATAAAAATAAAGCATAAAGAAATGCAGGGGAATAAACTTGCCGGTTTTTTAATTAAAAAAACAAAAAATCCTGAAAATACCTTCGCGACCACTTTAATAGGAAACAATATTTCCAATACTACAGCTACAATCATTGCAACAACTGTTTTATTTGAATATGTCCATAAATGGACGCCTTTTGTAGTCGCTCTTCTGCTTACTCCGTTTATGATAATATTCGGCGAAATTATTCCTAAGATGATTTACAGAAAATATGCTAACACGCTTATGCTTAAATCAATCCCGTTTATAGCTTTTTTCTCAATACTTTTTTATCCGATAAATCTAATATTTATAGGATTATCAAAAATATTAAATATTATTTTTAAAGGTAAATCTAAAAATGTATTTCTGACAAAAGATGAATTGGTTAAAGTTCTTACAATAAGCGGAAACATAGGCGAATTAAAGGATTATGAAAAAAAAATAATCAAACGCATTTTTGAATTCGGAAAAAAAACAGCTAAAGATATAATGATACCTTTAATTAGTATTGTAGCCATAGAGGAATCAACATCTGTAATTGAGGCTCATAAAACAATAATAGAATCAAACTATTCAAGGATACCTGTGTTCAGGGACCGCATAGACAATATTACAGGAATCGCCTTTGCTTTTGATATATACAATAAAGAAAATAACGATAAAATTATTAAAGATATTGCGAAACCGGTTTTATTTATTCCTGAAACGCTTAGCATTTCAGTTTTAATGCTTAGAATGCAGAAAAGCCATCAGCAGGCTTCTATAGTAGTTGATGAATACGGAGGCGCAGCCGGTTTAATAACTTTTGAAGACATACTTGAAGAAATAGTCGGTGAAATAAGAGATGAAACAGATGAAGAAGAATTTATGTATAAGAAAATCGGAAAAAATACCTACATTATCAATACGAGATTAAGCTTAAATGAATTAAACGAATTATTGAATACAAAAATAAATAATCATGAAGAAACCGATTATGAAACAATTTCAGGATTAATTATGGACAGATTAGGACGAATACCTGCGCCTGGCGAAAAATTTCTTATAGATAATATGCAGTTTACGGTGACAAAAGCAACAAGCAAATCCGTCAAAGAGGTCACCCTTACTTATCTTTAAGGAAAGGCAAAGAAAGATGTCTGATTAAGAAAGATGTCTGATTTATTTTATTCCCTGTCATGCCTGCGTCTGCTGTTGTGTGGGTTTATAAAAAAACAATAGGGTATTTGATTTATTTCCTTGGAATAAATCAAATACCCTATTGTTGAGAAATCAACATTTTTAATCTTACTAAGCTTTATTCTTAATCGTTTTATTCTTAATCTTAATTTGATATAGCTTTATCTATCATTTGTTTAAAAGCAGCTTTAGGAGCAGCGCCGACAATCTGGTCAACAACCTTTCCTTTGTTAAACAATATTACGGTAGGAATACCCCTTACGCCATATGAACCAGGGGTAGCTTGATTTTCATCAACATTGACCTTACCGACTTTTAAAACATCACCGTAATCAGCAGCAATTTCATCAATAACAGGAGCTACCGCTCTGCATGGCGCGCACCATACTGCCCAAAAATCAACCAATACAGGTTTTGCAGATTTCAAAACCTCGGCATCAAAATTGCTGTCTGTAAAAGTCATGACTTTATCTGAAGCCATAAATAAATCCTCCTCATTAAATTTAATTTTATTTTATTGCTATTTCTATATCTATCTATTCTTTTTTATTTAATGCAAATCAAGCTCTTTGTTCGGTTCTTAAAATAAGCTCATCGGAAATTTTGCTGAATACTGCTTTAACCTCTGGATTTCTGTCTTTAGTCATAAAAGGCTCTCCGGAATCGGATAATTCGCAGATATCTTCAATTATCGGTATTTCTCCAAGAAAATTTACACCTAATTTTTCCGCAGCAGTTTTCGCACCGCCATGTTTAAATATGTCGGAACGTTTTCCGCAATGCGGGCAGACAAAATAACTCATATTTTCAACTATTCCAAAGACAGGAACATTAACTTTATCAAACATTCCCAATGCTTTCTTTGCGTCAATAAGCGATATATCCTGAGGTGTTGAAACAACAATAGCAAAATTTATCGGAACGGTTTGCACAAGCGTTAACTGAATATCACCGGTGCCAGGAGGCAAATCGACGACAAGAAAATCTATATCGCCCCATTCAACATCTTTTAGAAACTGGGTCGTGACCTGCATTACTATCGGACCTCTCCATATTGCAGGCGTATCCTCCGGTATCAAAAAACCGAGCGACATTAATTTTATGCCATATTTTTCTATAGGAACAATCCGTTTATCTTCGGTTAATTCAGGTCTCTGGTTTATTCCCATCATCATAGGAACGCTGGGACCATACATATCGGCATCCATAAGACCTACTTTTTTGCCCTGCTGAGCTAAACTAATAGCAAGATTTACGCTAAACGTAGACTTGCCTACTCCGCCTTTTCCGCTTGCTACGGCAATTATATTTTTAACGCCTTTTATTGGAGATTGTTCATCAAAAGGATTTTTCCCGTGCCCTTCGCCATGACTGCTTCCGCAGCCGCAAGAACCGCCGTCTTCTTCATCGTCATCGCCGCCGCAGCCGCAAGAACCGCCGTCATGACTATGTCCATCTTCTCCGCAGCCGCAAGAACCGCCGTCTTCATCGCGGTGATAGCCATGATGCTCCTCTTCGTGTCCGCATCCGCACGAACTGCCGTCATGATTTCCGTCTGTTCCGCATTCACAATCAATATCTTTACCGTCTTTTGTTTTGTTCTTATCTAAGTTACCCATAATATCTCCTGAAATTTAATTTAATTTAATTGTTTTCTATTTATTTACATTACATTACTATATTATATTATATTATATTATATTATATTATATTATCCTCTCCACTTGCACTACTTTATTTAATTTTAATATTATATCAACCTAATAACTATAACTTACAAACCGAATTAAATGTTTATTAAATATCTATATATATAAATACTATCATAAATAATTAAAATATTCAAGAATATATTAACACCTTAATCCTGCAATAGAAAGTTATTTGCTCGGAAAAGGTGTCAGATTAATTTTTTTGCAAATATTTTCTTTGTTAATTGAACTACTTCATATGCAAAAAAAATAAAATCTGACACCTTTTCCTTACACCTTTTCCTTCTGCAATGAAAGTTATCTTTTACTTAACGAGCAAAGAAATGCATAAATATTTTCTATTGCAGGATTAAGGTAACATACTTTATATTATCATATCTTTATGTTATATCTCTTGAATATTGTATAGCTTATATATTATCTTACACGTTTTCTATTGCGGCTTAATACAATCATACTGACAACATACTGACAGTTCAAGGGCGTCATCAGTGAATAAAGAAATTATTTGCAAATTTTCTTACTCGGTTATTCAATAATCAATTAAATCAAGCCGATAATTTAAAAGCATCCATAAAAGCGCTAACCGAAAATTCAGCTTTACCAGGGCCCGCTTCTCCATATCCTTCCGGTATCGGCAGATTATACTTATAATGAATTTCATGCCATTTCAGAAGCAGTTTGATATAATATTCAAGCGGAGCCGGAACATTGCCGAATTTACCTAATTTGCTGGTCTTTTCAGGGCACCACGTAGTATATCTCGGAATAATATTATGCGACATAAATACCTCTAATCCTTCCGCAGTTGATTCAACGGCTTCGTCAACAGTTTTGAAACCGTAAGGTTTTGAAAGTTCAATGCCGGCGACAAAATTGGGAATAACCCTGTAATCGCCAAAAATGTCTACCGCATCTAAAATTCTGCCGACCCATTTATCTCTGCCGATATATTTGCTTTTACCGGGGCACAATTTATCAAACAATTCCTTGTTCCAAATTTCAAAATTAGTGTGATAAATGTAAGCTCCGGCATTTTTTAATCTTTTTAAGTTGTCTTTATCGTGAGCCTGAACAACTATTTTGCTTATCCATTTTCCTTTAAATTTATCTTCAATTTTTTCGAGAAATCTAACATAAAAATCTACCTCACCGTCCCCGTTAAATTTCACTTCGTCTATAATGCTTCCGCCGGTCAGCGTATACGCTTCAGCTTTTGAATCTTTGGACATAGCAATGATATCAAGTGCATCTATTATATCGTCAATTGATTTAACGGCAGAATAAGTTTGGTTTATTTTTCGCTGATTGACATAATTGGAATTCATATCGCAAAACATACACTCAAGATCTTCTCCAAAATACTGGCACATTCTAAAAACGGCAAGATATATTAAATATCCCCATTCTATCGTCGGCGCCAGGTCTCTTACCGATTTTCCTGATGCCGTAGTCTGTATCATATAAGATTTTTCTTCCGAGAATATGACATCAGCAATAAAATCTTCGTTTAAATAAAGCACAGGCTTAATTTTACCGTTATCTCCATCTTCGACAAGTTTTATTTTATATGGAGATGAATTATGAATTCTTACAGAAATTATTGTCCGTTTTAAATCGAAAGGACCTCCTGAAATTGCAATTTCTTCCGGATATTTTTTATTAAGCACTTCTTTATCGTTATCAATATTGAATGAAAAAATAAAATAAGATTTGCTTGAAAAAGCGGCATTAGGCGTCGCTTCGAAATGGATGCCCTGCCTTAAAATATCTTCCTTTACAATTGCTTCAGAATTTATTTCGCTTCCGAAATCGCTAATGTACGCCTCTAATATTTTAAATTCAGATTTTGAGATATTATTCATAAATTTTGATATATTGTCTGCAATTTGATAATTTGATATATATATGTATGATGTGCGGTTACATAATATGCTATAATTATTTAATTAGATATAGATATGTTTATATTCTTTAGATTCTAATTATTTTAACTTAATTAAGGACTAATATCAAATGAAAAGCATAAATACTTTTAATAAAATGAAATCCGACAACGAAAAAATAACTATGATAACGGCTTACGACTTTGTACAAGCGCAAATTGCAGAAGAAGCAGATATAGACATTATTCTTATCGGAGATTCTCTGGCTACCACGATTCAAGGCAAAGAAAACACCTTACCGGTTACGGTTGAAGAAATGATATACCATACGGAGCTTGTAAGGAGAGGTGCAAAAAATTCGTTTATTGTTTCCGATATGCCTTTTATGTCATATCAGATTGACGAAAAAGAAGCCCTCAAAAATGCAGGCAGGTTCGTTAAGGAATCAGGGGCTAACGCCGTAAAAATTGAAGGCGGCATAAACATGAAACACACTATTGTGAAAATAACCGACGCAGGCATTCCTGTCGTATCGCATATCGGTCTCATGCCCCAATTCATCAATACTATGGGGGGATATAAAGTTCAGGGCAGATTAGAATCTGAAATAGAAAAATTAGTACTTGCGGCAGTGGAACTTGAAAAAGCAGGCTCTTTTATGATGGTTCTGGAGGCAATGCCTGAAAATGCTGCGGATGCCGTTCAAAGTGCGGTTAAAATTCCCACAATAGGAATAGGTGCCGGCAGATACACAGACGGACAGGTACTGGTGTTCCATGATGCCGTCGGCATGCTGTCTTCTAAACCTCCAAAATTTGTAAAAAAATATGCCGAAACAAGAAATATAATGATAAAAGCGTTATCGGAATTCAAAGATGATGTTAAAAATAATATATTCCCTTCATCTGATAATATTTATTAATTTAATGTCCTTAATAGACCGTTCAAAATTTTATGTCACTCTAATTTTCTTTTATACTCATTCAGTCGAAAACTATAGTTTTATTGCCGTATTCTATAATTCTGTCTTCAATAAATAATTTTTACGGCTTTTGCAAATACTAATATATTTTTTTATTTACAATTTATTAATACTCAGTTTAACTTACGGTTTTACAATATAAAAATTAATTTAATATCATATATTTTAATCTAATATTATAAATTATAATTATAAAAAATGAGAAAGAAAATATTTCTGCACATAGGAACTCATAAAACCGGCACAACCGCTTTACAAAGCACACTCTCTGTTAACTATAAATATCTTAAGAAGAAAGGCATACTCTATCCTTCTGCCGGAAAATTCGGCAAGTTTGGCGGACACCACAATATTATTGCTCAGCTAAACAATGATATGCAAAATTTTAAAAAGAAATACGGCACGCTTGAAGACCTCTGCTCGGAAATAAAAAGAACTAATTTCCCTGTTGTAATAATAAGTTCTGAAAATTTTCAATGTTTATATTCTAAACCGGATAAACTTCAAATTTTAAAGAATTGTTTTGAGCGATGCGGCTATAGCACCGAAGTAATAATATTCTTAAGAGAGCAGATTCCTTATATGATAGAGCTATATAGAGAACTTCTTAAATACGGACTTGATATCTCTTTTGAAGAATATACAAAAGAAATTTTAGATTCCGGCAAATTTATTCTTAACCCGACAAAAAAATTTTCAGAAACATTTTCCTTTATATATGAAGATACAATAAAAAGTTTCGCAGATGTATTCGGTGAAAAAAACATAAACTGTATGCAATATGCATTTCCTATAGAACCGATATTCTTTAAAGCAACCGGTTTGTCTAACTTATATGAAAATTTAAAACCAGTTACGCGCGCTGATTTAACTAATAAACCCTTGCCTTTTATAAAGGCGCTTGCTTTAGAATATTATAACAACAAGACATCAAAAAACGAAATCCGTGACAAAGTGAAACAAATCGGCAGAAATCATATTATAAGCTGGCCGCTTCCCTCGTTGTATTCCATCGATAATCATATCGAACCATACATCTGCAGAATAAAAACGGAATTTTTTTTTGAAAAGTTTACCGGCTCGAATATCCGCTTGAATGCTAATTATGGTTTGAAATTACCTATTAACAACGAATACTACGCCTCGCCAAAAACACAGCAAACGAGTAAGTATGACTGTTATCGTGACTATTCTGTTAGCGTAGAGACGTTAGCCAATAAGGCTATCGGCATAAGCAAGCTTCCGTTAATAGCGGGAAAAGCCCTACGCAAATTTTACAAATTTTTAAACCCTTTGAAAAGAATATTATATAAATTTGCAGATTATGAATATAACAAGAGGACTTAATAATTTTTTTAAAAATCTTTCCTCTTTGAAAACCCAATCAGAATTTTTTAAGTTATAATGATAAGCAAAATGTTAGCAAAGAGCCGCCAAAAAAGCGTCAAAATGTTCATCTCCGGTTAATACCGGTTCTTCATCCTGCATTTGCCGGCGATAATTTTCATAATGATAAAAATCGTCAAGAAAATTTTTAACGGTGAACTAGGCTTGAAAGACTTAAAATCGCTTGTTTTAAGTGGTGCGCCCGGAGGGATTCGAACCCCCGGCCTGCAGATTCGTAGTCTGACGCTCTATCCAGCTGAGCTACGGGCGCTTTGCTTTAATGCAGATTCTAACCATATTTTATACTATGTTATGCAATGTATCCGTTGACAAAAAAATTGTACGGGCAATACAGACAAACAGCACGCATAAATAACATACAGATAATATAAATATATTATATATATTTATATATAAATTCATACATAGCAAACATATATATTACATATGTAATAATATGAATCTTATACTGTACTATATTGTACTGCATGCCCCAGGAGAAGATACATCTTCTTGTAAAACATTATAGCGCGAGCAAAACAGAATATTACAACGTATTAGCTATGCTTTTTTATTATATCTTATCACCGCAATAAGGGCAATATTTTATTCCAGGCAGCGGCGGTATAGTCATGCCGCATTTTTTGCATATTTTATCGGAATCTAAGCTATTTAACTGTTTATATAATTTATCCTCTAATTTTTCAATAAATTTTTCAAAATGCTTAGAATCTTCCTTTTTGAAATTTTTAGTTATCAGCTCAATAATTACTGTATCTTTTTCGATTCTTTCCTCAAGTTCTTTTCTGTTGATATAAAAATAAACTTTAAATTTATTAATTTCTTTTCTTGTAACCAAATCTTCATCTATAAATTTTTTAAAACTCTGACTGATGATTGACGGTGCAAGTCCTGTCTCGTCTTTTACCCTTTTAGTCGTAATCGGTTTTTTATCATTTTTAAGAAAATGTTTTATAATCATTGCATAAACCATGAATTCAGAAGGACCCATAAGTCTGATTTGGAAATCGTTGATTAAGTACCTGCTTGTCCATAATGCAATAGTAATATAATAAAACTTCTTTAAATTATCGCTTTCGTCTAAAAATTTTGCAAGATTTTTTTCCTGCTCTTCGTTTACTATATTGTTGCTTTTTAACAAATCAATTACGCCGCTTAATAATCTGTTTATAATTATCGTATCGGTTGCATCAAAATTGCAGAATTCCAACGCTTTTAAATTAATAAAATTAAATTTTTGAAGCAGCGGATAAGACAGAATATAATTTGTTTTTCTTTTATCTTCAGTCAAGGTTGATTTTTTAATTAATTTATTATCCTGTAATGTTTTTAAAACAGTTGCGAGATGAGGTGTTGAAATGTACAGTTTATTAAGGTCTTTATAAGATACGACTATACCGTTCTTTTCAAAATCTTTTTTTTCTTTTTCCGTAGAATGGGTAAATTTATAGGCAAAATATGCAAATATAGTAAATTCAATATCGCTGAGATAAGCTATTTCTTTGTTTTCAGGCGGTATATTTGATATTGTGTCTTTTACAAATTTGTCTCTATTCAAAAAAAATAGACTCAAAATTATATAAAATTTAGTTTGAAGATTTTTCATGATGCCTCCGTAATAATTTTAATTTTTTGTTTTAATTTTCTTTTTTGTGCGTGATATATCTTATTGTGATATCATAATAATTTGCGCATTATTTAAAGATTAAAGTATTTGTAACTATCTCTAAACTCTAAAAAGCATCAGTAAATATATATAAATATACAAACATATATATTCATCTATAAACATATATAGATGAATATATGCAAGTATTCACAACTATCCGTAAAGCAAATTATTATCCATAGTTAGTGTTTATTATTTTATCATAAAATTTTATAATGTAAAACAAAATATTTATATAAATTATAAAATATTACAACTAAACACTAAGGTTAGTATACCCTATATAACAGTAAAATATCATATAAAAATATATCACATAAAATATCTTGACTTAAATTTTATTATAAGTATAATATATGACTACAATAAATGAAAAAAGAGAATAAGTTTCCTGATATGCATATCAATTATTCGAATATATAATAATACTGATATGCAATATATATTGCATATATTAAAGTAAAGCGATAATTTATAATCTCACAATAAATAATAACAAATACTATTTAAGGAGCATAAATAATGTCAAGGACCTGCAGCGTTTGCGGAAAAAGCATTCAATACGGCAACAAAGTTTCTCACGCTAACAATAAAACAAAAAAAGTATCCCTGCCTAATCTGCATATAGTAAAAGCCGATTTTAACGGAACACATAAAAAGGTGAAAGTTTGCTCTAAATGTTTGAAAGCCGGCAAGATTACAAAAGTAGTTAGCAAATAAGCAGTCTGCAACCAGCTCTGTTAAGATTATAAAAGCTGTTAGCAAATAAACATCTGGCAAGCAACTCTATTAAGATTATAAAAGCTGTAAGCAACTAAACAATCAGTAAGTAACTCTGTTGACTTTAATAACGCCCTTTATTGTCCTTATAGAATTTAATATATTATCAATCTGTGTAATATCTTTAACCTCAATATCAAAAATATGTATCGCTCTGCCGTCTTTAAGCGTCCTTACCTGCGCTTTTGAAATATTGGCGCCTCTATCCGATATAACAGCCGCAATTTCAGCCAGTATGCCTTTCTTATCTTCGGTAACTATATTTATCTTAGTTTCAAAATAGCCGAGGACTGATGTTGCTCCTGCCGTTTTCCAGCTGACGGTTATAAGTCTGGTTTCATCCTCGCCTATTATATTTTTACAATCAGATTTATGAACTATTACTCCTCTGCCCCTTGAAATATATCCTACGATAGAATCTCCGGGAACTGGATGGCAGCAGCCGGCTATTTTGTAAAGCAAATCTCCGCCAAAAGGCGATGTAATAACGTTTTTGCTGCTTGCAGAAGACTGAATCTTAATTTTTTGAAGAATTCTCTGGATAACATTTCCGGTTTTTTGAGTTATCAGCGATAATCCATCTGAATTTTTAAAACCAGGGATAACCGATGAAAAAATATTTTTAGGAGAATATTTGCCAAAACCTATTCCTGCATACAACTCTGCTTCATCCTTAAGCGAATAATAATTTAGCGCCAGGGCGGTTAATTCATTATATTCAATCTTTTTATTCCCTAATTTTCTGAATTCTTTTTCCAGACTTTCTTTTCCGGCATCGATACTTTCCTGTCTTTCCTGCTGTCTTATCCAGTTTCTTATTTTAGAGATAGCCTTGGAAGATTGCACATAATTCAGCCAATCCTTCGACGGGTGATGTCCTTCTTTAGTTAAAATCTTAACAATATCGCCATTCTGCAATTTATATCTTAAAGGAATTATATTGCCGTTTACAATAGCTCCGGTAGTTTTATCTCCTATTTCCGTATGAATATAATAAGCGAAATCAATAGGCGTCGAATCCTTAGGCAGAGCAATGACATCCCCTTTGGGTGTAAAAACATAAACATCTTCCTGAAAAAGGTCTATTTTTACGCTGTTTAAAAATTCATGCGGGTCCTTAAGGTCTTTTTGAAATTCAACAAGCTGCCTGAGCCAGTTAAATTCCTGTAAATCTGCGCCGCCTGAGCCTGCAGGAGTAATATTTTCTTTATATTTCCAGTGAGCCGCTATTCCAAATTCGTCAATAAAATGCATTTCTTTAGTTCTAATCTGTATTTCTATACGCATTCCTTCAGGACCTATAACGGTCGTATGAAGCGACCTGTACATATTTGCCTTTGGCATAGCAATATAGTCTTTAATTCTGCCTGCAACCGGTTTCCACAAAGAATGGACAGCACCTAGCACTTCATAACATTCATTTATTGTACTGACTATAACCCTCAATGCTATTAAGTCATAAATTTCCTCAAAGCTTATGTGCTGCTCGGTCATTTTTTTATAAATACTAAAAAAATGTTTAGGTCTTCCGTAAATTTCAGCTTCTAAAAAATTATGTTTAGAAAGATTTGCTTTTAAGATATCTGCAACCATTGCAATATATTGCTCTCTAGATAATTTTTTACTGCTGATTTTTAAAGAAAGGTCTTTATATACAGCCGGATTAAGATATTTCAGCGAAAGATCTTCCAGTTCGCTTTTAATTGAGAATATACCTAATCTATTTGCTAAAGGAGCAAAGATATCAAGCGTTTCCTGGGCTATTTTAATTCTTCTTTCTTCCGATAAAAAATTAAGCGTTCTTAAATTGTGCAGTCTGTCCGCCAGTTTAATGATGATAACCCTTATATCTTTAGCCATTGCAACAATCATCTTACGGATATTTTCAGCCTGAACCTCTTCGGAAGATTTAAAAGAAAGTTTGCTTATTTTTGTAAGTCCGTCGACTATAAAGGCAATTTCATCGCCAAATTCTTCTTTTATCTGGTCTAATGTAACAAGGGTATCTTCTACTGTGTCATGAAGAAGTGCCGCAACTATAGAAGCGCAGTCCATTCTGAGACTTGCAACTATTGAAGCCACTTCTATAAGATGGGTAAAATAAGGCTCTCCAGATTCTCTCAACTGTCCTTTATGAACTGTTTGAGAAAAATCGTAAGCTTTTTTTAAAAGTTTAAATTTATCGCTTTGTATATCATTTAAATCAATATCTGTTATGTTATTAATGCTGCTTTTAAAATTATCCCTCAAAATATTTGTTGCATTAAATTCGTTGGATATTTTAATAGCTTCAGTTTTATCGTTATCTATTTTATAAGTGTCTATTTTATTAATATCTGTTTTATTAATGATTATATCAGAATCCGTTTTATTAATATCTGTTTTATCAGCATCTGTTTTATCAGTATTTATCTTTTTTGTTTCCGTTTTAGAGCTGTCTGCACCGGCAATATCCATATTTTTATCCGGACCTATTTATCAACTATTTGTCAAAACTATTATAAAATATCTTTATTAACAGGGACAACGTATCCCGCTGCTATCTCTCTTAAAGCAACAACGACAAACTTATTTTTTGAATTAATCTTAGGTTTAGCCCCGTTAAAAAGCTGCCGCACTCTCTTTGCGGTGATTATAACTAAAGCAAATCTATTTTCAACATTAATAAGACAATCTTCTACGGTAACCCTTGCCATTATAGTCTCCTCATAGTATTATTACATACAGTATTTATATTAACAATATTAACTTTAATTAATTGAATTAAAATAAATTGAATTAATTGAAATTCAACGCCTCACATCCCATAATCGGCATGCGTTTATATGACTGGTGCATATTCTCGGCGAATAAAGATAAAAATTTAAATTATAAAAAAACGTTTTTGCATCTTTCTGCTATTATTATAGACCTGAGTTTTGAATATGCTTTTTCAAGAATATTATTAGTAACGGTATAATTATAAAAACGGCTTTTCTCTATTTCATAATTAGCGGCTTCAAGTCTTCTCTTTAATTCTTCTTCTTTGATTTCCCCTCTTTTTTTTAATCTTTCTATTAAAGCTTCTTCAGACGGCGGCTTTATAAATATTCTGACTAAATTAAATAATTTATGGATTTCATCATAATATTTTCTTATCTTCTCCGCACCCTGAACGTCTATTTCTAAAAGCGTATCAAAACTCGGCTTATGAAGAACTGATTTAACCGGAGTTCCGTATTTATTGCCAAAAACATTTGCCCATTCTATAAATTCGTTATTAGCTATCATACGTTCAAATACTTCATCGCTGACGAAATTATAGCTTTTGCCATCAGTCTCTCCAGGTCTTATAGCCCTCGTGGTATATGAAACACTTAGTTTTAAATCCGTAAATTCGGCTGCCAGCATTTTACAAAGTGTCGTCTTTCCGGTTCCTGAAGGAGCAGATATTACAAAAATAATGCCTTTAGGTAAATCATCTTTAGGCAAAACATTTTCAGATAAATCGCTTTTTAGTGAATCACCTTCAGACAAGTCGTTTTTAAACAAATGATTCATAATACAGCATTTTTTTCTTTAGGAAGACTCTCTTCTAATCTGGCTATAATTGTTGCCGCATTTAAGGCTGAAAGAATTATATGTCCCGAGTCTGTGATTATTATAGTCTTAGTTTTTCTGCCCTCAGTGGCATCAATTAGATGATTGCCGTCTTTTGCCGTCTCTCTCAATCTTTTCATAGGCGAAGAACCCGCAGAAACTACAGATACTACTCGAGCAGAAACTATTATGTTTCCAAAACCTATATTTAACAAATTATACATATTTTAAGTTTTATTATTACAAGTTTTTATTCCTCCATTATAGCACAATATCAGCAAGATATTAAATATATTTTTTATTATTCTAAAATTATAATCCATTAATATTGTTACATTTTATTTATTATTTTGTAGTCCCCATAGAAATTTTTACTGCCCCGTAAATATAGTAATATCAATATATTGCTGATAATTATGGTGAAGTTGGGTTAAAAGCTGCTTTAAAATATACTATGCAATATCAGTTAAATTTAATAAGTTTTTTTATTTAGTTTTTTTTATTTTTTTAATTTATTTGTTTAACGGGTTTGATTCGCATGAAGCAAGCGATAATTCTTTAAATATCTCGTCTGCGCCGACAGCATACGTTCCAAGCTGAGACACGGCAATACCGGCGGCTATATTTGCAATATAACATGCTTCATAAATACCCGCTCCGGCGCATACTGCGGCAGTTAACGTCGATATAACAGTATCTCCGGCGCCTGTTACATCAAAAACATTTTTTGCCCGTGCTTTTAAATGCATCTGCTTTTTATTATCATTTCCATATCCGTTTTTCTCTTCATTTTTTTTCTCTTCATTGCTATTATCTTTGGTTTGAATATGTTTAGCTTCATCATTATTTTTTTTATTATTATATTTATTATCTCTATTTTTCTCTTTATCTTTATTATTATTGTCTTTATAAAATAAACTCATTCCCAATTCTCCGCGGGTTATCAGCAAATTGTCGGAATTAACTTTTTTTAAGATTTTTTGGGATGCTTTGAGCAGAGTTTTTTCATCTTTTATAACAATACCGGAACCGCCTGAAGCTTCGTTTGTATTCGGCGTTAATATTGACACATTTTTATAAAATTTAAAATTTTCAACTTTAGGGTCTAATGCAATAAATTTATTTTTAGATTTTAGAAAATCAGTTAATTCATTAAAAAATCTTTGTTCAATTACCCCCTTTCCGTAATCAGAAATTATAACCGCATCGAATTCATCAATTAGAGATTTAATATTATCTAACAATCTGGAATAAATTCTTTTTTTAAAATAACCGGTATTTTCCTTGTCAAACCTGACTATTTGCTGGTTATGCGCTATAACCCTTGTTTTTATAATAGTTTCAAAATCATCAGATTCTATAACGGCAGATGAATCAACGGACTGTTTGTCAGCCATTTGCTTAAATATATCGCCGTTATAATCCTTTCCTATAACACCTGCGATAAAAACTTTAGCTCCTAATCTGGAAACGTTATTCATTACATTAGCTGCGCCTCCGGGCAAAAGTTTTTCATATTTAACATTGACGACAGGCACAGGCGCTTCAGGTGAAATTCTGCTTACAGTTCCATAAACATAATGGTCAATCATTATATCGCCCACAACAAGTATTCTGGCTTTATTAAACTTTTTTATTATTCCAAGCAATTTGTCGTTGTTTAACATAATTTAATTTTGAATTTTTAATATTTATTTTTTTTCTAATATTTCTTTAAATAATTTTATTGTATTGTCTGTCATTAAATCAAGATTAAATTTTTCTAGAACCGTTTTTCTTGCTTCAGCGCCGTATTTAAATATTAACCTTTTATCTTTTATGAGTTCAAACACCCTGTCTTTTATAGCTATCGTATCACCGATATCTACAACAAATCCGCTTATTCCATCTTCTACAACTTCAGGCATGCCTCCGGCTTTAGAGACTATAACCGCTTTCTCCATCGACATAGCTTCAATCAGCGATAACGGCAGACCTTCTTTTAGCGAAGGAAAAACCAGAATATCAAGTTCATTTAAAAATACGGCTAAATTTTTATCAATAAAACCGATAAAATATACATAATTATCAATATTAAGTTTAAGCGTCTGCTCCATTAAAACGTCTTTTAACTTGCCGGCGCCGGCAATAAAGAATCTTACATTTTTTGTTTCTTGTAATATTAAATCGGCTGAATCCAAAAAAATACTTACGCCTTTTTCGCCGGAAAGCCTCGAAACCATTCCTATATTAATGATATCTTCACCTGAAATATCTTTTTTTCTGAAATCTCCTTCCGTATTTTCAATGTATTTTTTTTTATAATTGTTAGGATTAAATTTATCTATATCAATACCGTTATAAATAATATGAAGTTTTTTTTCTGGGAAGTTCTGAGATTTCAAATTTAAATAGACTGCTTTTGAAACGCATATTACGTCTTTTGATGCGTTATACTGTCTTTTTTTATTGATTCCGTGCGCAGTTGCTACACTTTTTACGCCGGTTATACTTCCGGCGGCGGCTCCCATAAAATTTGCTTTTGAAAGATTTGTATGAATGATTTCAATATTATATTTTTTTATTAATTTAGTTATTTTTAAAATAGAAAAAAAATCAAATTTAAATCTTGCATTTATCACATCATAAGATAACTTATTATTAGTGAGCATATCCTTAAATTCTTCATTATTTCCGGTAATTACATGGACTTCATGACCTTTTTCAATTAATTTTTTTGATAAATTTATGACATAATTTTCTGCTCCTCCGATATTTGTCGGCGTAATAATCTCTAGTATTTTCATATTAGTTAGGCAAAAGTCAATTATGCTATTTATTCATTATTTTTAAAGTTAATTAATTAATTAGTTAAAATTAAAAAATTTTCTTATTTTATTTGCAGCATTTTTCGATTCATTTATTGAATCTTTTACTATGCGGTATATAAACATTTTAAAGAATTGCCTGATTCCTTTTTTCTGCGGCATAAAATTTTTAAAATCGTCTATGTTCCAATTTTGAGCAGCCGCAAGTTTTCTAAAAGGCTCCGGATGAAAATCAAGATTCCGCTTGTCTATTCTTTCTAACCAGCTAAAATCTGAATAGATATATTTATCTACCCTCGGGTCGAAATTTGAAACCCAGTTCTTGAAAAAATTCAATATTTTTCCGTTGTACAATTCTTCCATAGCTTTTTCTTTTTTATACATGCTTGCCGGATTTTTAGCCCTGCCGTAATGATACATCGTAGCCGAATCCAATAAAATCGCATTCCCGTTTTCTACATGAATTTTATTTCCGTTTATATCTTTAAAACCCATTGCATCGCCCCATGATACAACCGTTTTATCATTCCTGATGATTCGCACTTCTTTATCGTAAAAAAACTTTTTCTCCGATTTTTTAGCATAAGAGAAATAGCCTCCGAAAAAATGAATATAATTAAATTCAAAACCTTTAATCTCTCTATTGTTTAAATTATCATCCAGCGCTTTTACTATAGCAGAATAGTCTTTTTCATGAATTCCTTCATCGCCCTGAATATATAAACCGTAATCTCCAGTTATATGACTTATTGCAGCATTTGTTTTTTCTGACATTATAGAACCTTTTTTTTCGGTTTGTTTCCAGTCGGAGTCGAACAGTTTTATTTTAGGTTCTTCTGCCTGCAGTTCAATTAATTTTTCCCTCGTTCCGTCATTGCTGTCGCAGACAACAACTATAAACTCATCGCAGATTGGGAGCGCCGACCGTATAGATTCTATAAACGGATAGCCCATTAATATACCGTTTCTGATAAACGTAAAACCTGATAATTTCATATTTTCAGCTCTTTCATAGCATCCGTCAGGTCGTACAATTCAATATCGCCCATACAATCAGGATAATCGTTTTTTAAAAAACTTTCTTTATTGCATGTATTTAAAAAACAGTGATAACAATCTGTTTTTTTATCTATAACATAGCTCCCGTCATTCTCAGGACCGCATATTGCAGGGTCTGTTGAACCGAAAAGCGCTATTAAAGGCGTATTGATAGCCGATGCAAGATGCATTACTCCATTATCCACCGCAACTACCAGCTTAGAGATTTTAATTAATCCTCCAAGCACATAAATATTAGTAATACCGGTTAAATTGACGGTTAATTTCTTATCGCTTACCAGACGATAAATTTTATCCGCAAGCGGAATATCTTTTTTTGAACCTGTAATTATCACATAATAGCCTAATTTATTAAGATATTCGGCAAATAAAGAAAAAAGTTCAGGATTGGCTTCTTTTGAACTTCTTGTTGAACCCGGTGAAAACATAACAATTCTATCGCCGCCGGCATCGGCGGTATCAATATTTGAATCTTTCAACAGATTTATTGCCGTCTTTATGTCCTCTTCAGCAGGAATATATATAAGCTGTCTTGAATTATATTTCTCCGTAATTGAAAAAACATTAATGAATTTCAACGCTCTGTCTATATTGTGAATTTTTTTATCATTCTTTATTTTATAGTTATAAAATAAAAATGTTTTAAAATTGCTTATCCCGATTCTTTTTTTTGAAATAAAAAAAGACAGCAGCGCAAATTCGAAAGATGTTAAAAAATTTATGCACGCGTAAAAATTATATTTTTTCAATTCTTTATATAGGTTATAAAGATAAAAAATATTTGCTATGCCTTTATGTTTTTTTCTTTCAATAACTTTATAAACATCAGGATTCCTATATAATAACGGCGCAGCCGTTTCAGAAACCAGCACATAAATATTGGCATCCGGAAACTTTAATTTTAAGGCTCTTATAGCCGGAGTCAGCATAAGCACGTCGCCAATATAATTTAATCCTATAATAAGGAAATTTTTTGTCTGCATATTATATTGCTATATATTACATCTTAACATTAAATAAATTATTTTTTTCTGAAAAAATTTAAAAAATATTCCTTAGTCTTATTTTTTACTTCGTTATTAAAAAACAAGTTTAGTTTGAATATATAAAAAATAAATTTGCTTTTATATAAATAGAGTTTATAATTTTTTCTCTTTATTCCTAAAAATCTTTTTTTATATTCCTCTCCGCCTTTTAAAAAGTCAAATTCCGAATATTTTTTATCTATTGCTTCATTAATGTTATAGTAGGTTAAAACTATACCGGGATGCAAATCGGAATATTTTGTGTCAAAACCCGGCAGGTAGACTTGTCTGTTTCCTGCATAATCAAAACAAGCGGCGGCGGATATAAATTCATTATTATACTTTAAAAATGATAAAGCTAAAATATTACTTTTAAAAAGACTGCCGAATATTTCTTTAAAAAATGATTTTATTTTACTGCTGCTGAAAACTCCGCCGTGTCCTTTCTCGTTCCAACGTTTTTGATGTAATTCAAAAAAATTATCTAAAAACAAATCTAATGAATTACTATCTATATTTTCAGGACTGATATATTCAACTGATTTTTTTTTAGCTTTTTCAACCCTGCTTAGTATATTATATCTCTGTTTAGAATTAAACTGCTTCATATATGCGTCTATCCCGTCCGGTAATTTTATATAATAACAATCACCGCTTTCTTTATATGTTAAAGAATAGATTGCCTGCTTATCTCTATAGTTATATTGATATTTATGTTTATTATCGTTATTTGTATTATCCATATTTATGTTATCGTTATTTATATTTGTATTTATATTCATATTCATATTCATATTCATATTCATAAGCAATAATTCCGACACCTGTTTTAAAAATATTATATTTGCGATATGATTTTCTCTAATTGCGGTTAATATTTCTATGACAATATCTTCAGGATTTGACTGTTTATGGATAATAATATCTAAATAATCAGAAAAATCATGGCTTATAAACATTACTGCTTTAAAAAACAAGAAAAAATTTTTGATAAAAAATGGCGCTATGGCTTCAATTTTATTGTTTTTGTCATAAATACATACAATAAAAAGGCTATTTCTTTTTTTGCCGTCTAAAAAATATTTAACCCATAAATATATCCAATCATATGTTAGAAATACACTGTTGTTCCTGCTTTCCTGCAAAAGCGCATCCCATTCATCTTTTAAATCTTCCAGTTCTTCTATATTTTTTATAATTTTTATCATTAATTAAATTTATTAATATTAATATAATAAATTAATAAATATTTTGTTTATCTTACGTTTCCTTTTTGTTTGTCTTGATTATCTGAAATTAATTTAAAAACATCGCTTACGCAGATTTTTTTCATACATAGTGCGTATGTTTCTGAATTTACATTTAATTCTATATTTAAATTTATCTTATTGATATCGGAATCAAGAACTTTATTTGTCTTATTTATATTGTCAGCATAATTAACATTAGCATTAGCATTAGCGTTAGCGTTAATGCTGCCATTATTATCGCTATTATTCTTGCCATTGACATTTATGCCCCTCTTTCCGTTAGCATAGGAACTTACGCCGGCATTTACATCAGCATTAATATTATTAATATCTGCAGCTGGTTTAGCAGCAGTCCGAACAGAATTAATTTCCTTTCTATCTTCTTTTTTGTCTGCCAGAATACATGATTTACTAAAACAGGGTGAGCAAATAAGACCGCTTTTTAAAATTTTAATATTGTCTTTTCCGATAGGTCCGGTCAATTCAGCGCTTGTCGGTCCGAACAGCGAAATTATTTCAGGACCGTTTTCTACGCTTGCCGCTATATGCATAAGCCCTGAATCCCCTGTTATAAAATAATCCATTTTTGCGATTAGCTCTTTTGCCTGCATCAAGGTAGTTTGGCCTGTTGCATCCGCAATTAGTTTATATACCGCATCTGCCGCGCTTGCAGCTGTACTTGTGCCTGCAAAATTGCTGCATAAAATACTTATTATATTTTTTGCTGAAATTTCATCTTCTTTGCCGCCGAATACTACAATTCTGGCATCATATTTTCTTAAAATTAATTCAGAAAGTTTAGCGAAATACTCGGCAGGCCATTTTTTTGTAGCCCACGCTCCGCCGGGATTAATTCCGACAAAGACGGTATTTCTAAAGGCATTGTTATCGGATCCGAATTTTTCTGATATAAATTTATTTGCAAACTCTTCATCTGCTTTATTTGTTTTAAATATCGGCTTTATACTGTCAAGAACGGCTCCTCCCGATGACGCCGCAAGATATAGATAAAATTTTGCCGCATGCTCCGGTTTCCTTCCTTTTCTGTTAATTTTTTTATTGGATAAGAAACCGAGATTTGCATATTCTTCAACATATCTTTCTTTTGCGCCGCTTAGAAAGGCAAACAAAGATGTCCTGTCAACACCCTGCAAATCCACAGACATATCGTATTTATCAGATTTAAGCGTCGCTACTAATTTTAAATAATCCTTTAATCTATAATTTTTCTTATCAATAACAATTACTTTATTTATATTCGGATTTAATAAAGCTATGTCCTTTGACTTATCCTCTATCAGCCATGTTATAAAACTTTCAGGATAAGCCCTTCTTATTGACTCAATAGCAGGGGTTGCAAGCAGACAATCTCCGATTGAACTTAGCTTAATAATCAGTATATTTTTAATATTTTGTTTTTCCGTCATATATTATGAATAAATTAATAAATTAATAATAAAAAAAATAAATTAATAAATTAATAAAAATATTTTACTTTAAATATTTTCTTTTTAAATTTAAAAAAATCCGTGTTGTGCCTTATAGCCACCCTTCTTAACGCAAAAAAATCGGCATTATTTTTTACTATACCTGTTTTAGTTATAACCGCGCCTTCAAATCCGGCTTTTGCGACTAATTTTTTTACACTTTCGTTGTAATCGCCGTAAGGATAGGCAAAAAAATTAATATTAATATTTAATTTTTCTTCAAGAATTTTTTTTGAATCCAAAATTTCTTCGTAAGCATTTTCTTCCGGAATCATAGTTAAATGCGGATGCGTTCTTGTGTGCGCTCCAATTTCTATACCGGCTTTTATCATCTCCCGAAGTTCGTCCGGTTTGAGCATTTCATCTTTAATTTCTCCGTTTTTAATATCCCAGACATTTACATCTCCTATTAAATCTGAAACCATAAAAACGGTTGCATTTACATTATTGTTTTTTATAATTTTTAGTCCTTTTGTATAAATAGACCTTGAGCCGTCGTCGAAAGTAATTGATACAAATTTATTTTTTTCATTTTTTGATGCATCTGCGGCAAAATTATAATTGCCTGAATCTGAGTTTAAATTATTCAAATCAGAATAATATTCATTGTCGTAAAGCTGTTTCATTTCACTGAGCGTCAAAAAAACATATCCTTTATTTTTTAAATATTTAATCTGTTTGTCAAAATTTTTTTCGCTTACATATAGCCCCGGGAATTTGGCTTTTTCTGGATAATCACCTATTTTATGATAAAGCAAAATAATAAACTTTCTTTTAAAATAATTCATTATACCGAAAATTAGCGTTTAAATAAAAATTGCGTTAGTGTATAATTAAGTAAGAAGTTATAAAAAAATAAAACAGCAAATTAAACTTACTGCTTGCAAAAACTAAAAAGTGCTACAAACAAACAGTACCGGCACATAAAACAATATCATCCGATATATAAAAAAATAAATATTATGACGAAAAAAACAAATACCTACGAAAATATAATCACAGCCGCATCCGCAAATACAAATAAATACGCTGAGACCGGTATGACCGGCGCAGCAGCAGCTGCAGCTAAAACAACGGCAACGGCAGCTGCAAACATTGCGAATAAAGCGGACAAACCTTCATTGTCGATAGTAATACCGGCTTTTAATGAAGAAAAACGGATAAAATATACAATATCAAAATTACGAACTTTTTTAAAGCTAAAAAAATTCAACTATGAAATTATTGCCGTTGACGACGGAAGTACCGACAATACTATCAATGCGTTGAAAGATATTTCAAATGCAGATTTAAGAATTATCACAATTACAAAAAGCGGTAAAGGCGCAGCTGTTAAATCAGGAGTGCTCGCGGCAAACTATGAATATATTTTTTTTATGGATGCGGATTTATCAACCGATGAACAGGAAATATCAAGGTTTATAAATATATTTAAAAATGAACCTGATGTTGATGTTATAATAGGCTCAAGGTATTTGCCGGAAAATTCTACGATAATTCAGCCTCCGTTTAGAAATATGGTCGGAAAAACATTCAGCCTGTTAAAATCGCAATTGCTAGGTCTGAATTATTACGATTCGCAATGCGGATTTAAAGCGTTCAGAAAAGAAGCGGCGCAAAAAATATTTTCAAAAGTAACCGTTAAAGGCTTTTCTTTTGACGTTGAAGTACTTTATATTGCGGAATTAAATAAAATAAAAGTTAAAGAAATAGGAGTAGAATGGTGTCATAGGACAGGGGGTCATGTAAATATTATGATTGATTCGATACCTATGATTCTTGATTTGTTTAAAATATATCTTAAAAAAAATTATTATCTCAATCAACAATGAATCTGATTGACGAATCTGATCGTCTTAAAAAAAATTATTACCTGAATCAATAATAATAAACCTGATTATCTCAGTGTTATTTTTTAACATTTCTTCTTAACTTAAGTCCTCTTTCGTAAGACAGAGGTGCTTCACGTTAAATTTTCTTAAATCATCTCAGCTGTCAATAGCCAGCAATAACTAAATAGCCGCAAATTCAAACTGTTATCCTATACTTCATTTGTCATTAGTCTGCAAATATTTATATATGTATATATATGTATAAATATTAAACCTTAGTCAGCCATTTACTATACTTCTTATTTTCTCCTTTGACTATTTTAAAAAACATGTCCTGCAGTTCTAATGCAACATTGCCTGCCTTTCCTTTACCTATCTTTCTGTCGTCAATTTCCCTTACAGGGGTAATTTCTGCAGCAGTTCCCGTTAAAAAAACCTCGTCTGCAATATACAACTCATCCCTGGTTATTCTTTCTTCCTTTACCGGTATTTTCATCTCATTCTGAATAACTTCTATTGCGCCGTCTCTTGTAATTCCGGGCAGAACCGACGACAACGGCGGGGTTTTAATATATCCGCCTGAATAAATAAAAATATTTTCTCCGCTGGCTTCACACACAAAACCTGAAGTATCAAGCATTATTGCTTCATCATATCCTGCAGCTACCACTTCTTTTTTGGCAAGTATCGAGTTTATATACTGACCGGTAGATTTTGACATTCCCATGAAAGTATTTACATGAAATCTTGCATAAGAAGAAACTTTTGCCCTTATGCCGCCTCTCAATGCTTCTTCTCCGAGATAAGCTCCCCAGACCCACGCAGAAATTGAGACCTTTACGTCGTATTCTTTAATAAAAATCCCTAATCCGCCGCCGTCTCCGATATAGACTATGGGTCTAATGTAGCATTCTTTAAACTTATTGACTTTTACCAACTCAACAACAGCATTAAAAATCTCTTCTTTAGAAAAAGGGACTGTAATTTGAAGAATATGGCTTGAATTAAATAGTCTATCTATATGTTCTTTTAATCTGAATACGGCAGAACCGCCATGCGATGTTTCGTAGCAGCGAATACCCTCAAATGCGCCAAGCCCGTAATGCAAACTATGAGAATTTACTGAAATATTTGCGTCGCTGTAATCAACAAATTTTCCGTCCATCCAAACTTTAGAACCGTTAAATGGAGAGATTCCTTCCGTCTTAACAGTTTCAACATCGCTGTTTTTTTTAGCCTTAGCTGCCGTTTTTGCCATGATTATTTTCCTATTTTCCTTAAATAAATTTTATTTTATTATAGAAATATTTTTACATTTCTACATTTCTACATTTCTACATTTCTAAGCTATCATAAAATATCGGGTAAATTAAATCAACAGAAGATGTTATTTTATTACAGAAATATTTTTATTAAACCAACTTAACCGCTTTTATTATTCTAAAATTATAACCAATTGATATTATTATATCTTATTTTTTATTTTGTAATCCGCATAGGCATTTTTATTGCCACATAAATGTAGTAATATTAATATATTGCCGATAATTATCGTAAAGTTTGGCTAATATTCTTATCATGATTTATGTTTCTTAATGTATTATAAATGTATTATAAATTATAATTATCTATTCATCAGCATTTATTGCTTATCGGCAATTCAATTTATGAATATAAATATAACAGTTTTATAATTTTTTGTAAATAGCGAATTATAAAATTGGTATCTTAAATTGGTGTCTGTCACCAATTTCTATATTTTTCTAATTTTTCTAATTTTTTAACTTCTTGAATAATTCCGCAATTGATTTATTATACGGAGACTTAGCTATACCTTCTTCCGTGATAATTGCACTAATATACTTGTTAGGAGTAATATCGAATGCGTAATTCAATACATCGACGTTTTCAGGAGCTATTTGTTTTCCGAATACGGCAGATACTTCTTTTCCGTCTCTTTCCTCAATCGGAATTTCTTCTCCGGATTTAATATTTAAATCAATTGTAGAAAGCGGAGCGGCAACATAAAACGGTATATTATTTTCTTTTGCAAGAACGGCAACCTGATATGTGCCTATTTTATTAGCAACATCTCCGTTTGATGCTATCCTGTCAGCGCCTACTATCACTCCGTCAATCATTCCTTTACGCATCAGCAGTCCCGCAGAGTTGTCCGCAATAAGAGTAACGGGTATATTGTCGCTCATAAGTTCCCATGCCGTTAATCTTGCGCCCTGCAGAAACGGTCTCGTTTCATCGGCGATGACTTTAATTTTCTTTTTGTCTTCGATAGCAGCTCTTATAACGCCAAGCGCGGTGCCATAACCGGCGGTGGCTAACGCACCTGCATTGCAGTGGGTTAAAATTGTAGAACCGTCATTAATTAACGATGCGCCGAATTTGCCCATTTTTTTGTTTATTTCAATATCTTCATTATAAATATTTACAGATTCTTCTCTTAATGTTTTTAATATATTACTTATGCTGCTGCTATCACTTCCGATAACAATTTTTTTCATTTTTTTTATTGCCCATTCTAAATTAACGGCGGTGGGTCTTGCCTTAAACATCTCATCGCATATCTTTAAAAATTTTATTTTAAACTCTTCGTAATCACGGGCATCCTCATTATTACTGTTATTATTGCTGTAATTGATTACAGTTTGAATGTTATTTGATGTCCTGCAGCCTTTTTTTTTATTGCCGGTGCTGCATTCAACGTCGAGCTCAGCATTAGCGCCGCGTCTGTCGATATTTTTGCCGCTGCTTAAAATCCCCATTTTTGCGGCAATATCTTTAGCGCCGATATATAGCCCGAATGCTGCTGAAACACCTATTGCAGGAGCGCCTCTGACGACCATTTTTTTAATTGCGCCGATTACATCTCTATATGTTTTTAGCTTTAGATAGATAACCTTGTCGGGAAGTTTCCTCTGGTCTATCATTTCCACAATATCATCGTCCGTGAGTTTTAAAGTATAGAAAGACATCGCAATACCCTCCTCCATTTTCACAAAATAATAATAAACATGTTATAAATATATTATTTGATACTATATATTCTCAACTCAATATATAACGTATTGTAATGCATAATTTTATGTTTGTTGGGCAAATGACCGCCGCTTCTTCCTGTTTCGTTTATTTAATAGATGCGCGTTAGTTCTTCCGCCTGTTTTTCAAATTTTTGATTAATCATTTCTAATAAACTCAGTAAAATACATTAATTCTATTAATCCTAACAGTTCTATAACTTTTCAAGCTGTTTCTTTAGTATCTCATTCACTTTTTGCGGGTTTGCCTTTCCTTTTGCTTTTTTCATTACAGCTCCTACAAAAAATCCAAAAAGTTTCTCTTTGCCGCCGAGATAATCGGAAAGTTCTTTTGGGTTTTCTTCTAATACCTGCTTAATTATATCTTCTATTCCTTTGTCGTCTGAAATCTGGGCTAACCCTAAACCGGCAACTATTTCCTCAACGGTCTGAACTTTTCCGTTTTTTCCGTTTTCTACAAGTTTGTACAAAACTAATCTCCCGCCGTTTCTATTAATTTTCCCGTCTTCGACCTGCATTATCATATCAAAAAAATATTTTCTGTCTTTTATTATTTCTTCCATTTTAAAATTAATCAAATCTTCATTTATAATCTTTTCAATAGGAATAGAATTTTCATCATGCTGCGCTGCTCTTTCTTGAACACGTTCATTATTGTCCGTCGACCATCTTTTTTTTAACTCTAGCATCCATTCATTTATAATCCAGTTTGCAATTTTTTTTATGTCAATTTTACCGTTATTTATCTCAACCAATTCATCAAAATCATTTGCAACGTCCTTATATTGCGTCAAGACTTCCGCGTCATATTCCGACAGGGCGTAGTCATTGATATATCTTTGCCGCTTCGCTTTAGGAAGTTCGCCGATAGAATCTTTAATCTCCTGAATAAATCCGTCCGTCAGAATAAGCGGCGGCAAATCAGGCTCTTCAAAATATCTATAGTCGTGAGCTTCTTCTTTTCCTCTCATTGATTCGGTTTTTCCTGTTTTTGAATTAAATAGCAGTGTTTCCTGAATAACTTTACCGCCGCCGCGAATGAGTTCTATCTGCCTGTTGATTTCGTATTCTAGCGCTTTTTCGACAAATTTAAATGAATTAACGTTTTTAACTTCCGTTCTGGTACCCAGCTTTGTATCGCCTTTTTTTCTGACCGATACGTTAGCGTCGCATCTAAAACTCCCTTCTTCCATATTTCCGTCTGATATGTCAAGATAGACTATGATATCCCTGAGGTCTTTTAAATAGGCAACCGCTTCTGCCGGAGAGCTTAAATCAGGCTCGGAAACTATTTCGGCAAGCGGTGTTCCTGCTCTGTTTAAATCTACAAAAGAATTAAAACCGGTGTGTATTAGTTTTCCGGCATCTTCTTCAATATGAAGGCGGTTTATTCTAATTTTCTTTTCCATGCCTCCGCCGATATCAATCATTAAATATCCGTTTGATGAAATAGGGTCTTGAAATTGAGAAATCTGATAACCTTTAGGAAGGTCGGGATAAAAATAATTTTTTCTCGCAAACAGACTTCTTTGATTTATATGTAAATTAATAGCAAGAGCCGCCTTGACTGCCAGCTTAACCGCATTAAAATTTATAACCGGCAGACTTCCCGGAAGCGCCAGACATACCGGACATACTAAAGAATTAGGTTCTCTTCCGAACACGTTTGGGCAGGAACAGAACATCTTCGTCTTGGTTAAAAGCTGAGTGTGAACTTCAAGACCGATTACCGCTTCAAAAGAATTGTCTATGTATTCCATTTATTTTGTTTCCTCTTGTTTTGTTTTATAATTAGATTATGATAATTCAAATTGACTGCAATGTCAAACAGTTGTCTTAATCCTGCAATAGAAAGTTATCTACTCGGAAAAGGTGTCAGACACCTTTTACTTTTATATTTCGCTTAACCGAGCAAAGAAATGCATAAATATTTTCTATTGCAGGATTAAGGAGTTGTATGATAATATAACTGTTTTATAATTGTGTATAATTAGGGACAGACATCAAACATTCGACATACATAAAAAATAAGGAATAGCTATATGATATCTTTAAATAATCTTACAATTCACGAACTGCATGAACTTTTAAAAAACAAAGAGACAACAAGCGTCGAAATTACTAATAATTATCTTGAAAAAATAAAACAAAAAGACGCCTTGCTTAATTCTTACCTTTATGTCGATTTTGCCGGCGCACTTGAACAAGCCGAACAGACTGACGAATACATTAAAAAAATTGAAAATGCCCTTAATACGGATTTTCCTTATTTAACAGGCATTCCTCTATCAATTAAAGATATATTTTTAATGAAAGGCAAAAAAACGACATGCGCCTCAAAAATATTGGAAAATTTTATAAGCCCTTATGATTCGACAGTTGTAAAAAAATTAAAAGAAAATAATTTTGTTTTTCTCGGTAAGGCTAATATGGATGAATTTGCTATGGGTTCTTCCACTGAAAATTCTGCTTTTAAAACTACTAAAAATCCATGGGATATTAAAAGAGTCCCCGGCGGTTCAAGCGGAGGTTCCGCAGCAAGCGTCAGCGCCGATTTATGCGCCGGTTCGTTTGGAACGGACACGGGGGGATCAATCAGACAGCCGGCTAGTCTCTGCGGTGTAGTCGGTTTAAAACCCACTTACGGAATGGTTTCGAGATACGGTATTATAGCATTCAGTTCTTCTTTAGATCAGGCTGGTCCCATTGCTAAAGACGTCCTAGATTCTGCAATTTTACTTGACGCCGTAGCCGGCTTTGACGGGTTTGACCAGACATCAAGAAAATTTAAAATCAAAAAATATTCAGATATTGTAAAAAAAGCCGATAAATCAAAAGTAAAAGGTTTAAAAATCGGCATTCCAAAGGAATTTTTATCGGAAGGCTTAGACAGCGAAATATTGTCTAATATTCAGGAAATAAAAAATAATTTAAAAGAACTCGGAGCGGAAATAGTAGAAATTTCACTGCCGGATACGGCATACTCTATAGCGGCATACTATGTTATAGCGACAAGCGAAGCAAGCTCAAACCTTGAGAGATATGACGGAATAAGGTACGGCTTGCGTTCTGTCAAAAATGGTCCCGACAACGATATCGACAGCCCTGTCGGTCTTAACAATGGCAGCCTCGACAAACGCAATCATACAAACCTTGAAGAAATTTACATAAATTCTAGAACGGCAGGATTCGGCAATGAAGTTAAAAGAAGAATTATGCTTGGAACTTTTGCGCTTTCCGCTGGATATTACGACGCATATTACAAAAAAGCAGCCTTAATAAGAAAGCTTATTATTAAGAATTACAAAGATGCTTTTGGCAAGGTTGACTTGATAATCGGTCCTACTTCACCTACCGCCGCTTTTTTAATCGGAGAAAAGGCTAATGACCCTCTAAGTATGTATCTTTCCGATATATACACCATATCGGTAAATCTTGCTTATTTGCCAGCTATGTCCATACCGTCGGGTATTACAGGCAAAAATAATCCGAACGGCGCAGAATTGCCTATAGGATTGCAAATTATTGCTCCATGGTGCTCTGAAGACAAGATGCTGGAAACCGCTAAAATCATAGAAGATATAGTTGATTTTAGAAAGAAATATCAGCCTAATACGAACTTTTAACGAAAATTCGGCATCAGCTTCTAATTAACAGCAATAATTATTAAAATTAAATAAACTGAGATAAATTTTTAACTAAAATTCGGCATCTGTTCTTAGTCCAACTTCATCGCTTTTATTATTTTAAAATTATAACCCATTGATAGTATTATACTTTATTTTTTATTTTGTAGTCCGCATAGACATTTTTATTGCCTCATAAATATAGTAATATCAATGTGTTTTTGATAATTATGGTGAAGTTGGGCTAAATAAAAAATCTATTTATTATTCTATAACAGGAGGAACCACAAAATAGCCGAATTTTGAACCTGGGACGTCAGACTCAAATTCAGGCGAATTTTCTTTAACAATCCCATAGTCAAAACTTGCATCTTTTTCTAAAATATTATCATTCCTATATTCGCCAAGTTCAAATTTTGTTTCAACTCCGGTGGCAATAAGATTTTCGTAATCCATTTCTTCAAGAATATCGGCACGCTGCACTTTTGAAGTATCGGCGCTTGAAAGAACGTTTATATAATCCAGTATTTTACTTAATTCAGTTTCATATGCAGCGGCATCATTCTCGCTAAAGCTGAGCTTTGCAAGCTTCATTATGTGTTTTATATCAATATTTGCGCTCATTATACAATTTCCTCCGTCTTAATGATAATAAAAAATTAGAAAATAACTAATAATAAATAATAAATAATAAATAATAAATAATAAATAATAAATAATAAAAACTAATAATAAGAATAACTAATAAGAACTGACAATAATTGACAACCGAACAATATCCTTTTATTCTAATAATCGTAATCGTCTAATATTTCTTCCATGCAGCTTTCCGGAATCTCGGACAAAAATCTTGAAGGTATGTTATAGCTGAAATCCCTGCCAAGTTTTCTTCTTTTTGACAGCGTCAGATACAATTTCTCTTTTGCCCTTGTTATACCCACATAGCACAGTCTTCTTTCTTCTTCTATTGCCGACTGGTCCATAAGCGATCTTGAATGCGGAAAGGTATTTTCTTCCATTCCCGTAAGAAACACTACCGGAAATTCTAATCCTTTAGCGCTGTGCAGCGTCATCAGAGAAACAAATGAGCTGTCTGAGCCGATGCTGCGGCTTCCGTCTGATAATTTTCCCGCGTTGTTTATTTCGTCATTTATGGCGCTCTGGTCTAAAAAATCGGTAATATCTTCAAATTCCATTGATGCGGTTATCAGCTCTTCTATATTTTCTATCCTGTTCTGGTTCATTGCATTATTGTCGTCGTTTGTTTTATCCGATAATCCTTTAAGCATGGCTTCGTATCCCGATTCTTTATAGATAAGATTAATAACCGATGCCGCATTTAATATTCCGTCCCCGCTGCCGTTGTATATATAAATTTCTTTATTGATATTAATAGCGGCGGCGGCGCTATTATATATATTTTCTTCATCGCCGTTAACATTATTATCAGAATTTTTCTTTGAAAAAATCAGTATCCTTGCTTTTTCAATTAAATCAAAATAATTTTTTATATTCTTAATTTTAGACTTTAAAATAACGTGGAACAGACCTGCTTTATATGATTCCAATATATCCATATTATTCTGCCGTGCGGTTTCTTCCATATTTTTAATAGTCTTCTCGCCTATACCTATAGGCACTGCCTGAACGCTTCTTTCAAAATTGATTGTATCTTTTGGATTAACGGCAAACCTGAGATAAGATAAAATATCTTTTATTTCCATTCTCTGATAAAATTTGAATCCGCCGTAAATATTATAAGCGACGTTTTCTTTTAAAAGCATATCTTCTATAATTCTTGATTGCCTGTTTGCCCTGTATAAAATGGCTATATCTGATTTAGCATAGCCGTCAAATCTTACTAATCTTTTTATTTCTCTGGCTATATAGACTGCTTCGCTTATATCGCTGCCGGCTTTGTAAACCGTTATAATGCTGCCTGTGTCCTTATCGGTTTTAAGGGTTTTCTGTTTTCTCCTTTTATTCTCGCTGACTAAACTTGACGCGGCAGCCAGAATGTTTTTTGAAGACCTGTAATTTTTTTCCAATTTTATTACTCTGCACCCTTCAAAATGGTCTTCAAATCTTAATATATTTTCTACGTTAGCTCCTCTAAAACTGTAAATAGACTGATCGTCGTCGCCTACCACGCAGATATTGTTATGATTTTTACATAAGAGCCTTATGAGTTTATCCTGTGCAAGATTAGTATCCTGAAATTCATCAACCATAATATATTTATAACGATTTGAATAATAATCTGTTATATCGGGAAAACCGGCAAACAGCTTGGCAGTGTTAAAAATCATATCCGCAAAATCCATAGCATTATTTGCTTTCAGTCTTTTCTGGTATTCTTCATAAATTTTCGCAAGATTTTCATCCCACGGCTTGACCTTCGAAAAAGCTTCTTCGCATGTAATTAATGAATTTTTATTTTTTTCTATAAAATATTTTACCTTTACCGGCGTAAATATTTTTTCGTTTATATTAAGGGCTTTTATTGAAGCATTAAGCAGTTTTGTAGCATCGTCGTCGTCCATAATAACGAAAGACGAATTATAGCCTAACGCAGAGGCATGCTTTCTTAAAACCTTAAGGCAGAAAGAATGGAACGTCGAAAACTCCGGCAGCTGCAGCCGGAGTTCGCCTGAATTTTGACGGTTATTCTGTCTGTCGTAGTAATAATCGGCTATAGCACCGGCATCCGCATCTGCATTTACACCGGCATCTTCCATAGCTGCGTTTATACCCGCATTAGTATCTTCCGTATCGACATAAAAAGTATCCTCAATAGTATTTATATCTGCAATATCGGCAATATTAATTTTATCGGCAGCGGTTTTTATATGCGATTGCGATGGTGACGGTGTTTGCGATGGTGATTGTGGTTTTGCATTTATATGTTGAATAATTAACTGCTTTATTCTTTCTTTCATTTCTTTAGCAGCTTTATTGGTAAACGTAACACCGAGAATATTATATGCTTTTGCCTTGCCGGTTTCTATAAGATGCAGCGCTCTGAGCGTAATTACCCGCGTTTTTCCTGAACCTGCACCGGCAAGTATGAGAAGAGGTCCTTCTGTGCATTTAACAGCTTCAAGCTGTTCAGGATTTAAACCGTCTAAGTAGGCGTAACTTGAATGAGAATCAGAATGTTTCATATTTTTTTTCATTATTCCCTATTTATTTAGCCGCTTTTTTTATCGCGTTAATTTTATTAATTTTACAAAAATTTATTATATGCCGGCTGCTTTATTCCGTTTATTCTATCGAATTAGCCGATTATTTCAATGATTATAATTATTATATAATTACGCTTTTTGCCAAATTTCTTGGCTGGTCTATCTATATATCCGTACTTTTATTGCATTATTCTACCGTTATTCTACCGTCACGCTTTTTGCCAAATTTCTTGGCTGGTCTATATCCGTACCTTTAAAGGCGGCTATATGATATGCAAAAAGTTGAAGCGGAACCGTAAATAATATAGGACTTAAAATTTCAGAAGTATCAGGAATTTTTATTAAATCTGATAAACCCTCAATATTCGGGTCATAATCTGCGAGTGCTATAACGCGTCCGCCTCTTGCTTTAATTTCTTCTATATTGGAAATAGTTTTTGGAGCAAGCAGGCTATTTGACAAAAGAAACATAACCGGCATATTCTCGTCAATAAGCGCTATCGGTCCGTGCTTCATTTCTCCGGAAGGATATCCTTCCGCGTGAATGTATGATATTTCTTTTAATTTTAATGCCCCTTCAAGAGCTATCGGAGATAAAATGCCTCTGCCGAGATATAAAAAATTCGTACTTTTATAATATTTATTCGCAATATTTTTTATGCTTTCATTTAAAGCCAGAATCTCCTCAATCTTCTGCGGCAGCGCAATCAAATCGCTAAAAAATTTACCGGAAATGCCTGATGTATTGCCTCCTACGCTATAAGGCATTCCTGCTCCGGCGCGGCTGTCATTTTTACAGCTTTTGCCGGCATTTGCATTTGAATTTGCCTTCCCGTTTATATAGACGCGGGCGTTCGTAATTTCCTGTCTTAGGTATAGCGCCAAAAGTATCCCGCACAATACTTGGGAAGTAAATGCCTTTGTCGATGCAACGCCTATTTCCGGTCCGGCATGGGTATATATCACTCCTTTATTAGAAAGAGCCGTCAGTTGTGAACCCGGAACATTGCAGATAGATATAATTTTTGCTTTTTTTTCTTTAACGATTTCTATAGCGCTGTTTGTATCCGCAGTTTCACCTGACTGCGAAACCCCGACTACTATATCTGTTTCCAGAACAGGAAATTTTCCGTATCTGAATTCCGAACCGTAATCGACTATAACCGGCAATCCGCACAAATTTTCGATAACATTTTTTATTACCAGCGAAGCATAATAAGAAGAGCCACAGGCAATAAAAATAATTCTGCCCGCGGATATTATATCTTTTTTTGTAAGTTTTAATCCTTCCAGCGCTATTTTTACATCTTCAGAATTATATAAATCTTTCAGGACATCCTGCTTTTGTGAATCGGACGCTTTGGACGACGCTATAGAATCTGAATTTATCAGAATATCCCGATCTTGCACAGAGGCAGCAGAGGCAGAACTTGACAATTTATTGAATGATGACCCGCTTGAACCGTTTATACAGCTTGAATCGTCAGAATCGCTTAACCTGCGCGAATCTTTTGAATTGCTTAAATCTATTGAACTGCGCAAATCTTTCTTAAACAAAACCCTTGAATTAAAACCTTCTAGAATAGTGGTCGGCTGTTCAAAAATTTCTTTCTGCATAAAATGAGAAAAGCCGGATTTTACAGTCTTGGATGCATCCCATTTTATAAGATTGATATCTATTTTTTGCTTCTTGCCCCTAAAGTTTATTATTTCTAATTCATTGCTATTGTATAGCCTATTTGAATTATTAATCTTTCTTGTATTGTCTGCATTGCTTATCTTGCTTATCTTATTTATATTATTTATCTTGTTTATATTGTTTCTATTATTTATATTGTTTATATTGTTATTGTCATTATCCTCATAACGATAATAAGCTATTTCACCGTTTTTTAAATATATAACTTCATTCGAATATCCGAGCAGTGCAGATACATCACTCGCAATAAATAAATTTTTTTCTCTTTTTGCAAGAACAAGGGGAGGACCGAATTTCACCGCTGCAATAGTTTTCTCTTTAGCGTATAATATAGCTATTGCAAATGAACCCTTTAATTCTAGAGAGGTTTTTCTGACTGATTCTGAAAACGAATTCCCTTTGATAATATAGTCTTCTATCAAATGAGCAATAATCTCCGAATCAGTTTCTGTTTTAAATTTATGATTATTTTTTAGAAGTTTCTCTTTTAACTGAATATAATTTTCTATTATGCCGTTATGAACAATAGCAATCTCTCCCGAACAATCTAAATGGGGATGGGCATTTTCGTCTGTCGGTTTTCCGTGAGTAGCCCATCTGATGTGACCTATCGCAAGGGAGGACTGGATGGTTGGAGACTTACCTTCACTTGATTGAATATTTTTATCTTCATCAGCACCGCTCCTGACATCGGCATCATTATCGGTTAGCCGCTTATTTTTACATTGTATTTCGGCTATTTCCGTAAAAAGATTTATCAATTTACCGGATTTTTTAATATATTTTATTTTTCCGTCTTCTGAATCAAAATAAGCTATACCCGAAGAATCATAGCCTCTGTATTCTAATTTTTTTAAACCGCTAAGCACCACCGACACGCCGCTTTCATCCGGTATCGTTCCGGCAAAACCCATTATTCCGCACATATTTTTATTTAAAATTAATAATAAAATTAATAAGTAAGATAGTTATATTTTTAAATTTATTAATTTAGAGTTATAAGTTTAATTTAAATTAATAAACATCAATCTTCCGCTTTTGTTGAATTTTTCAATCTCTTTAATCTGTTTAGCGTCCAGCCTTCCTTATTTATCTGCTCAGCCCTCGAAATAGCAAGACTGCCTTCAGGGACATTTTTGACGACGGTTGTGCCCGAAGCGACGTAAGAATCTTTTTCCACGGTAACAGGAGCTATCAGCTGCGAATCTGAACCTATGAAACAGTTATTTTTTATTATTGTCTTATGTTTTTTGAAACCGTCGTAATTACAGGTGATGACCCCTGCCCCTATATTGACGCCGTCGCCTATTTCACTGTCTCCTATATAAGACAGGTGCGATGCTTTAGAATTTTTTCCGATAACCGAATTTTTAACTTCTACAAAATTTCCGATTTTAGCATTATTTTTAATGTGGGTTCCCGGTCTTAACCGAGCAAAAGGTCCAATACTTGCTTCATCTTCAACATTGGCATTTTCAATAATAGAATAGCTTTTAATAACGGAATTTTTGCCTATAACGGAATCTTTGATTATTGCTCCGCATTCGATAACCGTATTTTCTCCGATTCTAGAATTTCCGGATAAAAAACATCCCGGATAAAGCGTCGCCGCTTTACCTATTTGAACTTCGCTCCCGATATATACATTATCGGTCGAAATAAAATTGACATCCTTTTTTTCTATTAAATTGTTTATAATTCGCTTTTGCATTAAACCGCTGCATTTCACCATCTCTATTTTAGAATTTACTCCCATAAGTTCATTCTCATCTTGATTGCAGCCATTCGCTCCGATAAAACTTCGCACTTTCAATGAGTTATTGTAAAATATCGAAACAATATCGGTTAAGTAATACTCCTTTTTAGAATTATCATTATCTATTAAATCTATAAAATTTATGAAGTGATTTAGTCTAACGGCATAAATACCGGAGTTGACTTCTCTTATATTATCCAAATAATTTGCATCATTTGTATCGTTAATATTATTTAGCTTATTTATATTGTTTGTATCATCTGCATAATCAGTATTATTTGTATTATTTGCATCATTTATATCATCTGTATATTTAGTATCATTTATCTTTTTTATATTATTTATATCATTTAAGTATTCTGCTTGAGCATTTTCTTTGTTGTTATCCATTGTTTTCTTTATATTTGTATCATTGCGGTGCTCATTTTTCATCTGGGCGTCTATTTCCTGCTGTTCAACGATTTTTTTAACAAAATTTTCACCGTCTTTCAGTACTCTTCCGTAAGAAAATGGATCTTCAGTTTTAAAAGACAGAACAGTTAAATCGTCATTAAAATCATCATGAAATTTTATCAGCTTAGATAAAGTATTTTTGGTGATTAAAGGGGTGTCGCACGGAAGAATTAATACGTTCTGAACATTCTGAACACCGGCATCGCTTATATGTCCGGTAGTTTTAATCAATATGGCAGCCTGTTTTGCGGCATCGCCTGTTCCGAGATATTTATCCTGAATTGCAAAATCTATTGTTATTCCGCAATTTTTAAAAGCGCTCTCGCTTTCAATATAATCTTTTATATGTTCTCCTTTATGCCCTATAACAATTATTATTCTATTTAAAATATTCCTGCAGCCGAATGACTTTGATGCTGATGCCGCTGCCGCTGCCGCTCCTGTTTCAGCCTTAATAACGGCAGTCCGAGCGGACGAAGCAGGTAAAATAGACGGGCGACATAAAGTGTCTTCCGACGACGCTTCCGAAATTGACATATCATTTAATCTCAAGAGTTCGGCAATGATATAATATATCATCGGTTTTTCTAAAATAGGCGTCAGTCCCTTAGGAATTTCGGAACGCATCCTTGTACCGAGTCCGCCCGCAAGAATCACAGCCGTATAATTAAAATTGATTTTATCTGCGTCCATATTTTCTATTTTTTATATTTTTTTAGACCTTATATTTATACTTTTAATTTTTATATCCTATTTTTAAACTTTTATTCTTTATATTATATTTTATTTATTCTTTATATTTTATTTTTTTCGGTAAATCTTTACATCTTAACTTTTATAGCAGATATTACAGTTGAATTTCTTTATATTTTTTTATACACCCATTAATCTATTAGATTAATGAATTAAATTTTTATCTTCTATGCCTGAAAACATCTAACAGCGTAGAATAACCGTAAGTAGTTTTTATAGGCATGCTTACAGCGACAAATATCACCGCAAAGGCTGCAAATAAACCCCCCGCAAGTAAATACGGATTTTTATCTTCAATAAAAATTAACGCTGCAATAAGCCCGATAAATCCGCCTATTAGCGCCATAGTCAGCCTTTTTATTACATGTATTAAAAAGTTTTCCAAACCTGAAATATTTTCAGGATGGATTTTAACCCTGAAATCTTCTTCATAGGCTGCATGCATTACCCTTTTTGTATCCATAACAAACTGTTTTACTTCATTAAAAACTGTCTTAATTATGCCTGATGCAGTCGTTTTTTTTCCTAAAGGCGTATGGCTTATATATTTTTTTGCAACCGGCACTATATCTTTTACCAGATTATACGAAGGGTCTATCGCCGTTCCTATTCCTTCGAGAACAGCCGCAGTTTTAAAAATATATACCAAATTTTGAGGAAGTTCAAACGGAAAAGCGTAAAAGCTTTTCATAATATCGTTTATAATATCCTGTATCTTTCTGCTCGATATATCTTTCTGGGATAACACCTGATATAATCTGCCCGCAGCTTTTTCGAGCAGCTGCCTTGAAACTTCTTTATTTATAATTCCAAGAGCATAATACGCATCTATAATTCCCGGGATATTCTGTTTAATACCGGCAAGTACGGCTTTAATCAGGTTTTCTTTTGTTTCATCCGATATATGAACTACAAGACCGTAATCAAGCAGCACTATCCTGCCTTTATCGTCAACCAATATATTGCCCGGATGCGGGTCGGCGTGGATAACGCCTTGAATTAGCGATTGATATATGTAAAATTCAATAAGTCTGTCTAAAACGACTTTCGGGTCTAAATTATTTTTTTTAAGACTTTCTAAGTCCGTAATCTTAACGCCTTTATAAAAATCCATTACCAAAACATTTTTGGAATTTAATTCCGTATAAACATTTGGAATTACTATCCATTTTAATTTTTTTGAAAATTCTTGAAATTCTTTAATATTTTTAACTTCATGCAGTAAATCCATTTCTTCATAAATTGTAATTTCAAATTCTTTCAAAACAACAGAGATGGAAAGCAAAGATTTATTGTCTGGAAAAAAAATCCTCAGAGAATTTAAAACATTTTTAAGAGTATATATATCGCTGCTGACATTTTTTTCAATATCCGGTCTTATAACTTTTACTATTACCTGTTTGCCTTTGTAAACGGCTTTGTAAACCTGCGCAACAGACGCCGCCGCAAAAGGTTCTTCGTTAAATTCTTCAAAAATTTCTTTTATCGGTTTATTGCCGAAATCTTTTTCGATTATCGGCTTTATCAGTTTAAACGGTACAGGCGGAACCTCATCCTGCAGCGTTGCAAGCTGGGCAAGATACTGCTGGGGCAAAAAATCCGCTCTTGTCGAAATAACCTGAGCCAATTTTATAAAAGTAGGTCCAAGCGAAGCTATCAGCGATGTCATCCATCTGGCGACTTTGACATGATATGCGTTGGATAAATCCCTTCTTTTTCCAAATATTATAAATCTTTTTTGGGTAATGAGGATATAGAAAATAAAAGGAAATACTTTAAAAAAAATGTATAAATTTCTTTTAAACAATATTATTTGACCTTATAATTTGACATTATTGACAAATTTAGCGAACAATAGACTTTTCATGAGCTTTTAATAAACAATATTTAACATTATAATATTAAATCAGCAAATATTCAAATTTTATTTACCGAAAAAAAAATCCCTTTCCTTATTTTTCAATAAAGAAAGGGATTAAAATATAATTAAATTACATTACGCAAATTACTTAAATTGCATTAGACTGCAGCGTTTGCTCCTATATAACCGAGGCTTTCCTCCAAGCTTGACACGCCCATTATATTAAATTTTTCAACTAATATATTTACAACGTTAGGGGTCAAAAAAGCCGGCAGTTTATACCCCAGCCTTATGTTTTTCACTCCGAGGTACAGCAGCGCAAGAAGTACTAAAACAGCTTTCTGTTCATACCACGCAATTTCGTAAAATATAGGTAACTCGTTAATATCGTTTAATTTCAGAGCCTCTTTGAGTTTAAGAGCCGCAACGACTAACGAATAGGAATCATTGCACTGTCCGGCATCTATAACCCTCGGCAGACCTTCTATATCGCCGAGACCCAGTCTGTTATATCTGTATTTTGCGCAGCCGGCGGTCAGTATTATCGAATCGTCGGGCAAACCTTTTGCCAGGTCGCTGTAATAGCTTCTTTCCTTGTCGCTTGAATCGCATCCTGCCATAACTACAAAATTTTTAATCTTCCCCGCCTTAACTAAATTAAGTATAGTTTCCGCAGAACTGACTAATGTATTGTGCGCAAAACCCGTGTCTATTTCTCCTGTTATATCTTCAGGAGTATCTTCAGATTCAACTGCAGCTTTAATAACTTCAGAAAAATCATGATTATCTATGTGCTTGACACCGGGCATAGCAACCATATCTGTTGTAAAGATACGATTTTTATACTTATCTAAAGGTTTTTGAATACAGTTTGTAGTCATAACGATTGGACCGTTAAAATTGCTGAACTCCCTCTGCTGCTCCCACCATGCGCCGCCGTAATTGCCGATAAAATTACTAAACTGTTTAAAATAAGGATACGCATGCGACGGAAGCATCTCCCCGTGAGTATATACGTTAACGTTTTTCCCCTGCGTCTGTTTCAGCAATTCCTCAAGTTCAAATAAATCATGACCGCTGATTAATATCGATTTCCCTTTTTTAGTTCCGTTAAGGACTTTCGTCGGAACAGGTTCGCCGTAGTGCGTCGTATTTGCTCTATCTAATAATTCCATAACCTTTACGCCGTTTTCGCCGCATTCCATAACAAGACCGAGCAGCCCGTCGGCATTCCATTTTTGCTGTTCTGCAAGATAGTTTAAAGCTTTTACGATAAAATCATTAATCGAACTGTCTGCATAGTTTAAAACATAAGCGTGATAAGCATAAGCCGCCATTCCTTTTAAACCGTACATTAAGAGTTCGCTCAATGAGACTAAATCATCGGAAGGATTTTTAATGCCGACCGATTCGGCTTTGCTATTATACGATTCAATAGTCCTGCTTAACGGTTCCCATACTGCGCAATCAGGCGTTGCAGCTGAAATTGCAGCTGAAAAAGAAACGTCATCGGAAAAATTGTTTGAAATACCTGTTCTGTCTTTTTCATCGTTATTTTGCCTATTCATATTGCTGAGCGTTTTAACTCTATACTTGTCTCTTATTTCTAGTGATTTATTTATAAGCGCAACTATTCTTTCAGGGTCGAAATTTACATTAGTTACCGTTGTAAACAATCCCTGTAAAAGAAACAGATAATCTTCGCTGTCAATCGTTTTTCCGGCTGCTTTTGCCCTTGACATCCAGAAAGCGATGCCTTTCAGGTCATAAATCAGTAAATCCTGCAGATTTGATACCTCTCCGGTTTTTCCGCACACTCCGCTTTTTATGCATCCGGTTGAATCTAAAGTTTCTTCACATTGAAAACAAAACATGATAATTTTCTCCTTTTTAATAAAATTTAATGCTGTTTAATATAGCATAACCTAAGCAATTTAATATAATTCAATATAATTTGAACAATCTAAATTTAGCTTATAAAATCGAAATTTTAGACTTATAATCTCTGCTGTTGCGCCGCAAATCTTTATGATAATTATTGCATATCATATTTTGAATAACTAAGCATATTACAGCTATGCTATAACATCTAATATACATTTTAGACGATTTTATCTTAGATAAATATGATTTTAATCACATTATGAATTATTTATGATTTTAATCAGATTACGAATTATTATTGCCTGATAATTTAAATATTAGTTAAATAAAAACGGAAAACATAGAAGATAAAGGCTAAAGATTAAAAAAAGCAAAGGCTAAAGGCTAAACCGAAAGCTAAAGAAAAGCATGCGGAAATTGGAAGGAATATATTATTTAAATGGGCATAGAGCGCTATGTTTGAATTTATGATGAAAATCTCGGAAAAGGTGTCAGATTAATTTTTTTGCAAATATTTTCTTTGTTAATTGAGCTACTCCATATGCAAAAAAATAAAATCTGACACCTTTTCCTTTTGCTTAACCTAAAAAATTAATCTGACACCTTTTCCTTATATTTTGCTTAACCGAGCAAAGAAATGCATAAATATTTTCTATTACAGAATTAACCAAACTTCACCATAATTATCAGCAGCACATTGATATTACTATATTCATGGGGTAATAAAAATATCTATGGGGACTACAAAATAAAAAATAAAATATAAATAATATCCATGAGTTATAATTTTAGAATAATAAAAGCGGTGAAGTTGGGTTAATATCTTAGTCTAATTAAATAGTCTAATGAAAAAGTGGGCAGATACCAATACAAATGGAAAAATGGCGTCTGCCCTTAATTAATATAAATATAATTTAATTAATATAATTAAACCGGATTAAAAAATTAAAATTAATAGTATCTGCCGGTTGAGATTACGGTTACGGTATTTGAACTTGAATTAACAACAAAACAATAATGTCCGTTCGGCGAAATTTTTACGGCATCCGGATAACCGCCGACTTTTATCGTCTTAACGACTTTATCTTTGGCAACGTCTATGACACTTAGGGTAGAACTCTGCGTGTTTATAACATAAAGATATTTGCCGTCAGGCGTTATGGCTTCTGCAGTCGGACCTTTACCGGTATAAACGGTAGCAACTTTGCCGAAAGGCTGAGGAACATAATTCGACGGCGGAGCCGTAATAGCCGGCGCTTCCGAAGAAACTGCAGGCTGACTGCTATAATTAATTTTCGCAGAAACTGCAGCAGCCGGCTGCTGAGTTGAAGTAGTTGCAGGATATGTCGTTGCGGAAGGCACTACCGGAGAAGCGGCAGTCACTTCCGGATATATCCTTACAGGTTTTTTTATTCTTATGAAAGCGGCGCTTGAAGCAGAAGTAATGGTTACCAGAGCGGCTGTTCCGTCTGGAGAGACCGCTACCGCAATGGGTCCGTTAGGAAGATTTATAGTTTTTATATGATTAAAATGAACGGCATTGTAAATAGTCACGGCATTATTTTGAAAATTAACCGCAAAAAGCATCATACCGTTGGGCGTAACCGCCACTGAAGAGGGGTCTGTCAACGTTTTAAATTTTCTTACAAATGCAAAATTTTTCTGCCTATATACATAAATAGCGTTACCTTTTCCGGATGCTATATATATATAATGTTTAGGCGAATCTGCAGGACTGAATGCCACCGAAGTAGGATTTTTTCCAGTCTGGATTGTCCTTATAATATTTAATGAAGATATATCTATAACAGTAAATGTAGAACCTCCGGCATTTGTTACAACGGCTATTTTCCCGTTTGGAGAAACAGCAATACCCGAGGGAGATTTACCTACGTTTATTCTCTTCGTTACGGCATTCTGTACCGTATTGATAACATCTACCTGATTATTGCCTATATTTGCAGCAAAAGCAAGTTTTGAATTCGGTGTAAACGCAACATTGACAGGACCGCCGCCGACGGATATGTTTAGAGATTTAGTCAATGTTGACATATTCAGTACGCTGATATTTCCCGAAGCGACATTACAGACATATGCAAACGCCAGAGACGGACTGATAGCGACGCCTGCCGGATGAGAACCGACTTTTATTGAGGCAACCACGCCTTTTGTAGCCATACTGACTACGGAAACGTCATTGCTGTCCGAATCGGCAACAAGAGCATAATTAGAATTTGCGGCAAAAGCGACGCCGTAAGGAAAAGCGCCTACAGGAATATTGCTTGTAAGACGCGGGGTCAAAAAACCGTAAGATTTTACGGCAAAAACGATCAAAAACAGCGCGGATACGAAAGCGACTAATATTCCAGAATATATTTTTGCAGCCATATCGGATTTATTAGAAAAAATATTAAAATTATCTGCGCTCTCCAAAGCGCTTAAATTTGAATTATTTATAGAACCTGTAATAGGTGCAACAAGCAGGTTTTTACTTGATTCAGATTGATTGTCGGATTGATGACGACCAGATTGATGATTAATATAATTCAAATTTCTTGCAAAATTATTCATAAACGGCATACCTCTATTATATTATATATATTATATACTGAATAAATTATCCATGCAAACTGCCTATCAATGAACGAACGAGCTTCGCCGTACTTCGTTTGACAGGCTTCTTTCTTCAATTTAAAAGTTTCATAAAGTCATCTTCGCCGATGATTTTAAGACCTAATTTGACTGCTTTAGTATATTTAGACCCCGGCTCATCGCCTGCTACAACATAATCTAAACTCTTTTTGACGGTCTTTTCGGCAATAGCTCCTTTTTCTTTAATTGCATTTTCGGCAGTATCTCTGCTAAAATTTTTCAATGTGCCTGTAAATAGAAAATGCTTTCCGTATAACGGTGAAACAGCCGACTGTCCTGTTTTTTCAGAAACTACCGTATGCGGATTTACTCCCGCAGCAAACAATTTGCTAATTACATCTAAATTTGATTCTAATCTGAAAAAATTATAAATAGACTTCGCTATTTCTTCGCCTATTCCAAATTTAGAATTTAAATCTTCAATCGAAGCGTTTTTAATGCCTTCTATATCCTTAAAATATTTGATAAGCAGAAAAGCAATATGTTCTCCTACATGTCTTATGCCGAGAGCGAATATAAATCTATCATAAGCTATATTTTTAGATTTTTCAATAGAATTCAGCAGATTTTCAATTGATTTTTTACCGAAGCCCTCCAATTTTTCAATATTTTCCTTTTCAAAATGCAGGTAATAAATATCGGCTACAGTCTTTATTAATTTATTTTCCACAAATTTATCTACAAGCATTTCCCCTAATCCTTCAATATCCATAGCTCTTTTTGAAGCAAAATGAACAATGGACGCTTTTATCTGGCACGGGCAGGCAAGTTCGTTTATACACCTCACAGCCGCTCCGTCAATTACCGCCACAGAACCGCAGCACGGACAGATATTCGGGATTTTAAAATAGTTGCCTCTGCCGCCGATGCTTTCGCTGTTCTTGTAATCAGAATCTTGAAAATTAACGACGCCGCCGGCTTTTTTCACTACTTTTACAACTTCTGGAATAACATCGCCGGAACGTTCAACTAACACGGTATCGCCGATATTAATATTTTTTCTGGCAATTTCGTCCTGATTGTGAAGGGTTGCCCGCTGCACCTCAACACCGCCTATAATTACAGAATTTAAAACTGCGACCGGTGTTAAAACGCCTGTTCTGCCAACCGATACTATAATATCTCTAATAACCGTTGTAGCTTGTTTTGCAATAAATTTATATGCGGTAGCCCATCTTGGAGTTTTGGACAGTTCGCCTAATTTTTCCTGAAATTTAATATCGTTTACCTTTATGACCACACCGTCTATATCAAAAGAAAAAGATTCTCTTTTGGCGGCTATATCTTCGTAATAATCCAGAGCTTCGTTTATGTTTTTAGCAATTTTAGTTTCTTTGTTTATGTTGAAACCTAACAGTTTTAGTTTCTGCATAAGCTCGAACTGGGTAGAGAACCTCAGTTCTTCAGAATATTCGCCTATACCGTAGGCAAACATTACTAAATTTCTTTCAGAGGTTATTTTTGAATCTAACTGCCTGATGCTGCCTGCCGCCGCATTGCGCGGGTTCGCAAACAGCGGCATATTATCTTTCAGTCTCTGTTCGTTAAGTTTTTTAAAAGCTTTTTTATCCATTAAAACTTCGCCTCGGACTTCAATGTATTTCAACGGTTTCTGTATTTTATCTATTAATCTTAGCGGTATAGTTTTTATAGTTTTAAGATTTTCGGTAACATCTTCTCCGGTTATGCCGTCTCCCCTTGTAGAGCCGACGGTGAATAAACCGTTTTCGTATATGAGTTCGATTGCAAGCCCATCAAATTTTAATTCACATTCGTATTCAATGTCTTTATCCGCCGGAAGATTCAGAAACCTTTTAACCTTCAGGTCAAATTCTATTACGTCTTCTTTTGAATAGGTATTGTCCAATGAAAGCATCGGGATACGGTGGGTTATCTGAGAAAATTTCTCAATGGGCTCTCCGCCTACCCTTTTAGTCGGAGAATCTGCTCTTGCATATTCAGGATATTTTTCCTCCAGAATAGACAATTCCTTTAAAAGTTTATCAAATTCAAAATCTGATATAACAGGGTCTTCTAAAACATAATATAAATAATTATGATAATTAACTTCATCGGTTAACTCGTTAATTCTTTTTCTGATATCCATATTATATATATAAAAAATTATTATTCATTTCTTATTTCTTATATAACGCATTGTAAACATAGTAATTTCTCAGAACCATTTTAACATAATTTCTGGTCTGATTATACGGAATATTCTCTATAAAAAGCAGCCTGTTCTCGTCGCTCAGATTATTATTCTCCCAATAGCTGACAGCGCCCGGACCTGCATTATAAGAAGCTATGGCAAGATACTTTTTCCTTGCGAATTCATTTAGTAAAGAGCTGAGATAATACGAACCAAACTTAATATTTAAACCGCTTTGATACAAATAATCCGGATTAAAATAGGTACATCCGACCTTATTTGCTATATAATAGCCGGTCGGCGATATTATCTGCATAAGACCTATGGCTCCGGCGCCGGAAGAACATACAGGGTCAAACAGGCTTTCCTGCCTCATAATGGAATATATAAGATTTACCGGAACATTATACCTTTCCGAATATTTTTCGGCATAACCGTAAAAAGGTCTCGGATATAAAAAGTATAAATATTTCCTGCTTAAAAATTTGCTTTTAATCAACAAATCGCTCAATGAAGCGGCATCTTTATAATCGTTATATCTGCTAAAAAGATTTATAAGTTTAATTATAAAGAATTTATTGTCTTTTGTTTGATGAGACTTTATAATCCTGTTTAATTTATATTGTGCAAGAGCAAATAGTTTTAATTTTAAAAAAGTTTTTAATACATAATATGACCGCATATTGCTAAAATATTTATAAAATCTATAACCGGCTGCGGCATCCGCATTGCCTGCCGAATACTTCAGCTTCAGCTTCAGGCGCATAGATTTTAAATGCTTTTTGCTTATATTAAGATGTCTTTTGCTTAATTCTAAACGGCTTCGGCTTAATTTTAAATGCGCCTTTTCAAAATTTAAAACATGACCAAGTTCGACTCCCGACATAATTCCGTAATAAGACAGGGGCGCCACCGCATTTGCCATTTCAAAATAAAAATTTGCATGCGCGGTTAAACCCAATTTTTTTAAATCAATTCCGTACCAGAAAAGATATTTTGGATAATTAGAAGATTTCGGAGATATTTTAATCAACTGAAGCAATTTTTTTCTAGCTTCGACAAGCTCATTCCGCTTAAGATTGTTTAATATTCTCTGCCATACCACATCCTGATAGATATCGGTCTCTTTTTTATTTAAATATCCATACTTATAAAATATTTTATTTAAATACTTAACGGTATTATTATCATTTGCATTCAAATAAAAATAGTCGGCTTTTAGATAGCATATTTCATGAAGATATCTATAAAGATTTTCGCCGTGAGGATTAACTTTTTGAGAATTATCGCTATATTTATATTTATATTTAACGCGTTTAGCCTCTGTTTTTGATTTAAATCTCTTTATCTCTGTTTTTATATTCGATTTAAAGATTGCCAATTGATTTAAAAATCGGGGGCTTTTAAGCTTAAGCATATCCCTGAGCCTTATTATTTCGGCTCTGTTCCCTTTTATATTCGCAATGGTCTGCTCAGATTCTTTAAAATAAGAATCATAGTATAAATTTAAAGCGCGTTTAACTTTCTGATTATGTGTCAGAGCAAATACGCTATACCCGTTTCCGCCGAATTTTTTAAAATTTTTTATTTTCGCTAATAAATTAAAAACATGGTTGGTCTTATAATAGTATGGATAATTGACATAAATTTTAGCAAGAGCGGCTTCTGCTTCTTTATAATTATGTTTAATCAGATAAATCTCCGCAATTTTTCCATAACTATACGGTCTTATACGGTTATCCTCCGTAATTTTCAGTAACCGCTTGAAATTATAAGCAGCATCATTGTAATAGCCTGTTTTATACATAGCAACGGCAAGATAAAAAATTGCATTTTTATAGAAAATAAAATGCGGATAATCCTGAACTAATTTAGAAAGAACAAAATCTGCTTTATGATAATTATGCGTTTTCATAAAACAAACTCCCTGATAATATAACGAATAATCGTAAAGAAACTTGCCTTTTTTATCGGTATAAAGCCAGAAAAAACCGGCTGCTTTCTTATAGTTTCCGTTTCTATAAAACTTGTATCCTTCTTTAAATATCTCTAAGTGCCTATGATGTTTTTTAAGTACGTCGATTTTTTTGTTTTCTTTTCTATAATTTTCTTTTCTATAATTTTCTTTTCTATAATTTTCTTTTTTTTTAATAATTTTACCAAGCCTGTATTTATACGCCGAAAGTTTTTCTAAGATTGACGGAGAGCCGGAATTTCGAAACGTTGAAATAACAGGATAAGATGACGCCTGTTTCAGTAAAACGGCGGAAAGCAAAAAATGCACGACACTTACTATTATAAGAAAAGCTATCTTATTTTTAAAATCACGCAAAATGTGCAGCTTATGCAAATTACTCATGATAGATTTATTACATTTATTATTGTAATTATCCTTTTTGCGCAATATATTACATATAATATTATGCAGATATGTCTTAAAATTCAAAATCATAATAGCCTGAAAAAACTTCTTTAGCCGGTCCTGTCATTAATACAGATTTATTTATATCGCCTGCAATCTGCAAAACACCGCCGCGCAAAATCACATTCAGCGAATCTGCATTATTGGCACAACTATCACTATTATTACTGCTATTAATGCTGATACTGCTATTGTTGTTAATGCCGCCGGCGCCGTTTATGCCTATAGTCTTTTTAATGACGCTGTAAACTGCGCATGCGCCTGTTCCGCATGCGAGTGTTTCCCCTGAACCTCTTTCCCACGTTCTTACCTTTACGGATTCATTAGAAATAATCTCGGTAAATTCAACGTTTATCCTTTTTGGAAACAAAGTGTTATTTTCTATCAGAGGACCGTAATAACCTACATTAAAATTATCAACATCGTTTACAAATATTACGCAATGCGGATTACCCATTGACACGCAATTAATTTTAAATTCTGAGTCTCCGGCTTTAATAATCTCGCCGATTACTTCCGGTTTGTCAATATCTACCGAGATTTTAGCGCTTTCAAATTCAGGTTTTCCCATTTCAACCGCGGCATATTCGACTAAATCTGCACCGTTTGAAGAACCGTCTGCGCCGCTGCCGGTAAAAACCTTGACAGTTTTAATTCCGGCAAGCGTATTTATTTTTATCTGATTTTTTGAAATGAGTTTATGGTCGTAAACATATTTTGCAAAACATCTTATGCCGTTTCCGCACATTTCACCTTCAGAACCGTCGGCATTAAACATCCTCATTCTAAAATCAGCATTTTTTCTGTCAATATCAGGAGGAAGTATCGCTATTACGCCGTCTGAACCGACTCCGAAATGCCTGTCGCTGATTTTAACAGCCAACTCCCTGTAAAAATTTGAACTATCAGCCAAATTTTCAGGCAAATCATTAATGGCATCAATGTAGATATAATCGTTGCCTGCCCCTTCTAATTTTGTAAATTTAATTTTCATAAATATTTCGACTCATTTTTTAGTTAATTTATTTGCAGCACATATTATTTATAATACAATACAGTATTGCGCTCAGTTACCTTAATCCTGCAATATAAAGTTATCTACTCGGAAAAGGTGTCAGACACCTTTTCCTTCTTCAATTTCTTTCTTTCATCTCACCATCGTTAATATTGCATACAGTTAATGAAAAAGGTGTCAGACACCTTTTCCTTTTTCCTTTATCAACCTGCTTTTACAAGCCTACGGATTTATCCGCAGGTGGTTAACCTCACCTATCGTTAATATCGAATACAGTTAATAGACTAACAGATTGACAGGTTAATAGTTATCAGCGCTATTCTGGGATTGAGCGCCCGACGTATTTTTCTTTTTCAATATTCTTCTTAATGAAATATTGCCTTGGGTAGTAAAACTATGAGCGATAACAATACCGTGTTTAAAGGTTATATTCAGCTTTTCAGTTAATTTTCTTGTGGCGGACGTTAGTATTTCGTCTCCCATATGCACATATTTTTTATATCTGAATCTGTACTTATAGGTTTCAATACCGGGTTTGAGAATATTTTTTGAAATAGCCAGCGGCGGACCGTATATCGCAAGAATCTGCCTTTTTGTGGTAACTCCGTTAATTATTTTATTAACGGAAGAAGATATTATAGGTCTGCCCTGTATATTGCGCGTGGTAGCGCACCCTGAAAGCGCAAGAGCAGAAACCGCCATGATAGTAAATAGAATCAGTATTTTTTTATACATTTTCAATTCCTTCTTTTTAATTGTTAATTAGTGACCGACGCCATTTTTTACCATTTTTTAAACAACATCACAGCCGTGGTGCTATTTCTTCTAATCGAAACGGACGATATATGTTAAACAATCAGCGAGAGCTCAGCCTTAACCGTTTTTATATGTTAAACAGTTAACAAGAGCTTAGCCTTAACCGTTTTTATATGTTAAACAGTTAACAAGAGCTTAGCCTTAACCGTTTTTATATGTTAAACAGTTAACAAGAGCTTAGCCTTAACCGTTTTTATATGTTAAACAGTTAACAAGAGCTCAGCCTTAACCGTTTTTATACATCTTCAAATTATATCTCATTTTATTATCCTATTCAATTGTTAATTTATTTCGCATTGCATAAAGGACTTGCCGGTTATTTCCTTAGTCTGGGGTCAACTATGGCGTAGGCAACATCCGCTATTAAATTTCCGAGCAGTGTAAGCACCGCTCCTATGACGAGTATGCCCATTATAGTAGGATAATCACGCGCTAACACGCTCTGGTAAAAAAGCCTGCCCATGCCGTTTATATCAAAAATAGTTTCAATAATAACGCTTCCTCCTATAAGTCCGGGTACGCTTAAACCTAAAATAGTTATAAAAGGTATTAAAGCATTTTTTAAAGCATGTTTATATACCACAATATATTCTTTAAGTCCTTTAGCTCTTGCCGTCGTTATATATTCGCTTTTATAAACTTCCAGCATGTTACCCCTTAAATATCGGGAAAGTCCGGCTATACCGCCAAAACCGGCTACAAAAACAGGCATAATTAAATGTTTAGATATGTTTATAATTTTTCCCGCAGGAGATAAAAATCTGTAATTTAATGAAGTAATCCCTCCGATAGGCAGCCAGTGCAAATTAATTCCAAAAAAAATTATAAGTAGAAGAGCCACCCAGAACGAAGGAGCTGCGAAACCGATGAATACTATAACAGTAGATATTTTATCAAATAGCGAATTTTGTTTTACCGCAGAAATAGCGCCGATTGGAATAGAGAATATAAAAATAAAAATAAGCGCAAGCGAATTTATCAATATGGTTATACCTATCGTTCTTGATATTTCTTTAATAACCGGTTCATGGTCGGCGGTAAAAGACCTGCCGAAATTAAGCGTAGCTATCCGTTTAATCCAGCTGATATATTGAGATATCAGAGGCTTGTTTAACCCGTACAATTTTGCTAGCTGAAGCCTTGCGCCCATTGATACCTTCGGATTTAAGCCAAGCTGCTCGGTAAGGGGATTACCCGGAGCAAGATGAATAACAAAAAAAGATATCAGGGTTATGCCTATTAAAATAGGCAGCATAAAAACTAACCTTTTAAATATATAAACAGCCATAAAAGAGAATATAGTTAAATAAATTTAATTGAATTTAATAAAATGTAATAGAACATATCATAACAATGATTATATATGGCAGACTAAATTATATCCTTAATCCCGCAATAGAAAACTATTACTCGGAAAAGGTGTCTGACACCTTTTCCTTCTTCATCAAGTTAAATAAAATTAGATTAGCTTAGATTAAACAAAATAAAATTATATTGTATTAGATTTACCTTAAACTCCTGTTCACTTTCGGGTCAAGAGCGTCTCTCACCGCCTCGCCTATAAGATTAAAGCTCAATACTGTCATTAATATTGCAAGTCCCGGAAACAGCGTCAGCCACCAGGCAATCATTATATATGTTTTTCCCCTTGAGAGCATACCGCCCCAGCTCGCAGTAGGAGGCATGATTCCTATACCTAAAAACGCTAAAGATGCCTGAATTAAAATAGCCCCTGCAATGCCTAATGTTGCCGAAACTAATATCGGAGCTATGCAGTTTGGTAAAATCTCAGAAAAAATAATGTACAGATCGGAAGCGCCTGAAGCTTTTGCGGCGAGAACATAATCTTTCTGTCTGTTTTGTATAAATTCCGCCCTTACTATTCTTGCGACGCCCATCCATGAAGTTAATCCGATAATTATCATAATATTTATGATTGAAGGTTTTAATATAGCGCTTATAGCAAGAATAAGAAAAAACGAGGGAAACGTCAGCATTATATCAACAAACCTCATCAGCAGGCTGTCTATCAATCCGCTATAATATCCGGAGAATGCGCCTGTGATAACTCCGATAAATAATGAAATAGAAACTGCTATAAAACCTACTTCTATTGAAATTCTGCTGCCATATATAAGTCTGGAAAAAACATCCCGTCCAAGCTGGTCGGTTCCAAGCCAGTGGGTGAAGCTGGGAGGCTGAAGTATAGCATTTACATTTATTTTATCAGGGTTGTAAGGTGATATATAAGGAGCAAAAATAGCAGCAAATATAACTAATAAAATAAACAGAAGCGAAACTAAAGCCAATTTATTTCTTTTAAATGCACCTAAAAGCTCTTTCATCTATCTCTTTTATCTAATGATTCTAATTTATAACAATCTTTCTGATGCAGACAAACAAATTTGTTAGTTGCATAATTTCTCTATTCTTATCTATCATCTATCAGATATTTTTTCTATCTAAGCTAAACAATTCAATTATATCTATGTATAATTAAAATTCCGGAAGATTCCTTAAGGTTTTACCTAATTCCATATATAATAAAAGTTCCATAATTTTCTGCGCATGGTCGGCAAATCTTTCATATTTTCTTGCGATGAATATATAAGTAATATTGTTTTCTAATGAATTAAAGTTTTTAATTGAATTATTAATAATATCTACAATAATTTTATGGGAAAGAACGTCTATTACGTTTTCGTCTTTTATTATAATATCTTTAAGTTCCACATTTTCTCTGACGCCGTCCGCATACATTTTAATGGCGAGTTTGAGCATTTCATCGCCTCTGTCGGCAACATCTTTGAAATAAGAATATATGCATTTAAATTCTTCCGAAGAAGATTCTCCGTCGGTTAATTTTAATCCTATCTGACAGATAGAAGCGCATAAATCTCCCATTCTTTCAAGGTCGGTAATAATTTTCATCGAGGTAGTAATAAACATAAGGTCTGCCGCTTCAGGCTGATACAACGCCAAAAGCCTTATACAATTTTCATTTATATTTACTTCCATTGAATTAATCTGCAAATCATTTTTTATAGCAAGCTCTGCAATTTCCTTGTCTTTTTCGAACAAAAATTTTGTCGCTCTATTCAACTGACTGTTAACTAACTCGCTCATATCTACTATGCTTTTTTTTAAGTTTATGAGCTCTCTATCAAGAATATTCATAAAATATAACCTCTGATAAAATTAATATACAAATAAGACAAGATTAACCGGATAAGATTAAATTAGATTACTAGATTAATCAAATTAGATTAATAATTTAAACATTAAAAATTTAGAAACTATTATATAATATTAAACAAGTATTATAAATAGATTAAAATAAATTAAAATCTGTTTGTAATAAAATTTTCTGTTCTCTTATCTTTCGGTCTGGTAAAAAAATCTCCGGATTTGCTAAATTCTATAAGTTCACCATTTAGAAAAAATCCGCTGTAATCGGATATTCTGCCTGCCTGCTGAATATTATGGCTCACTATTATTATAGTATAAAATTTTTTAAAATTTGCAATCAAATCCAGTATAGTGGCGGTAGACGCAGGGTCTAAATATGCCGTGGGCTCATCCATAAGCAGTACAGACGGATTAGTTGCGATCGCTCTTGCAATACACAATCTCTGCTGCTGTCCTCCTGACAGTGAAAAAGCGTTTTTATGAAGTTTATCTTTTACTTCATCGAACAATCCCGCATATTTTAAACATTTTTCAACCCTTTCAGCAATAAATTGTTTATTTTTTATGCCGTGTATCTTTAATCCGAAAGCTACATTTTCAAATATAGTTTTCGGAAACGGATTTGGATTTTGAAAAACCATTCCTACATTTCTTCTGAGTTCTACAACGTCAATCGACTTGCCGTATATATTTTTTCCGTCTAGCAGAACTTCTCCTTTAAGCTTTGAGCCTTCTGTATAATCGTTCATTCTGTTGAGCGTTCTTAAAAAAGAAGATTTTCCGCAGCCCGAAGGACCTAATATTGTACATACAGAATTTTTTTTGAAAAATAAATTAATATCTTTTAAAAGATGATAATCTCCATAATAAAAATTAAGATTTTTCACTTCAATTTTAATTTCTTCTTTAATGTTATCTACCGCATTATCTATATTGTTTTTATCAATATTATTAATATTATTAATATTGTTAATATTATTAATATTATTGTTGTTGTTATAAATTTCAGCCATTATATTATACAACCTTTTTTGTATTTATATTAATTTGATATTGTTTGTTGATATTTTCCTACAGCATTTCAAAAATCTTCACCGTAACCCAGCTTATAAGCCTCATTCCGATATCAAGCGCAAAAACAAAAAACAGCAGAACAACCGAAGCCGCTTCTGCTTTATAGTGCAGAATACGGGACGGTTCATGAATATAAATAAAAATAAGCATTGCCAAGTCTCCGACTGCTCCCCCCGGACCTGTAATTCCTGTAGGCATACCTGTATTATAATAATTTGTAAAAAGCAGCGGAGCGGTCTGTCCGATGATATTAAGAACGCCGAGAAGCACGGCTGTAAATATCCCTCCCATAGCCGCTTTAACTATTACAGATTTGGTAGCCTGCCATTTCGTAGCGCCCATAGCCAGCGCCCCTTCTATATATGACGCCGGAATGCGGTTAACTGCCTGTTCCGTTAAAAGCGTTACTATAGGGGTCATTATAAAACCCAAAGTAAGTCCGGCGGCAAGTGCAGAAAATCCAAAATGAAATCCCAATCCGGCATTTGTGGAAAAAATGTAAAAACCCATTATTCCCCAGACTACCGACGGTATTCCTATCATAAGTTCGTTTAGAAGTCTTATTATGCTGTTAGTTCTTTTTTTGCCGAAAAGCGACAAATATAATCCCGAACCTATTCCAAGCGGCACCGCAAGGCAGGAAGCTATTATGACAAGATAAAAATCTCCTATTATAGCATTTAAAATTCCGCCTTTCGCCCCTATCGGAAATCCTGACGGCATGGTAGAAATAAAATTCCAGTTAAGATATTTATATCCTATGATAAGAGCGCTGTAAATTATGTGAAAAACAGGAAAAGCCCCTATTATAAAGGCAAGCGCCGCAGATGCGTAAGCTATTCTGTTATATATTTTTTTTCTTTTTATATAAGACTTATTTACCGGAAAATAATTTCCTGAGTCTTCCGTCTTTTTATTATTTTCTTTTTCTGTCATATTTTATAATATTTTGTCATATAGAGCAGTGAGTATAATCAGTATAATATAGAACATATATTAACTGAGATCAACCGCCGCCAAACTGGGTTCTGGATAGTTTTCCGCCGATAACTTTCTGCAAAACATTTCTGCCGATTATATTTACGATAAGACTAATTAAAAGCAGTATCAACGCAAGAGCTACCTCGCTTGACGCGTAAATTGGACTTATCACGGCAAATGTAAAAGTATTGGCAAGCAAGGCGGAGATAGTATATCCGACGCCAAATATAGATTTCGGAATTATAGCCTGATTTCCTATAAGCAGCACGACTGCTATCGTTTCACCGACTGCCCTGCCAAATCCTAATATTATGCCTCCGTATATGCCTCTGTATGAAAAAGGCAAAGATACGTCTTTAATTACATCAAGTCTCGTAGCGCCCATAGCCAGCGCACCGTCTTTTGTTATCTTAGGAACGGCGGCGAGTGCGTCTTTTGTAATGGACGCTATAATAGGCACAACCATAAAAGCCACAACTATAGAGGCTGCCAGTATGCCGTATCCGATATTCTCGGTAACTTTTAAAAACGGTACGTTGGAAAAATGCGCTTCAAAAAAAGGTTCTATATTTCTTCTAAGCCAGGGTACAATGGTAAGAACGCCCCAGACACCAAAAATAACGCTTGGAATACCGGCTAAAATCTCAATGATAATGGTAAAAAAACCTTTTAAAAATTTTGGGCAGTATTCTTCAAGAAAAATGCCTATTCCAAGGCTTAACGGTATTGCAAACATTAAAGCAATAATCGTTACCATGAACGTTCCCGCAACGAAAGTAGCGGCTCCGAAAATCTCTTTAGGAGGATTCCATTCTTTTGTCCATAAAAATGCTATTCCAAAGCGGCTGACTGCAGGATAGCTGTAATATAATATGATAGCTACAACTGTGATAAAAATTAATATTATTCCAAAAATAAAAATAGAAAGAATAAATTTGAATAAATCGTCTTTATATTTTAGTTTTAGTTTCAGATTTAGTTTTGCCATTTTTAAATTATAGATTTTATTAGAACATATTTCAAGAAATTTTTAAATATACATATTTGCACATGCATATACATAAGCAAATTCATGATAAATGTCTATATATAATATACGTAACTAAATAAAAATAAAAAAACAAATATATAATGAATATAAAAAGATTAATATACAAATATATAAAAAAACAAAAAAAATTAATATACAGAGATAGATATACATAAAAAAAACAAAAAAATTAATAAATACATATATAAAAAAATAAATATAAATAAAATACCCCTAATTTATATATGTTTATAAAAAAGGGGTATTTAATTTACTGCTTTCTATCTATGTGCCAACTTACTTTTAAAAGTTTAATTAAAATTATGCCATAAATTAAATGGGTTAACTGCTTATTGCTTATGCCTGCAATCTTATCTGTAATCTCTGTAATCTAATTTATGGTTTAATTTATTGTTTAATTTTACTATTTTACTTCTGAAAGCAATTTTTTAACGTTGCCCATTACAGATTTTGGCAAAGGGGCAAATCCTGTCTTTACAGTGTATTTAGAATCCTGTCCAGGTCCTAATGCCCAATTTACAAGATTTTTAATTATTTTTGTAGTATTTGGGTTAGTCTGTTTTTTTCTTATCATCCAGAACTCAAAATTAGAATCCGGATATGCATTCTTTGCGCTTACGTTCCAGACTATAGATCTGTCAAAATCGGCTGGAAAACTGCCGCTTTTAAGGGCAGAATTACCGGCTGCCGCAATTGTTTTAACAGAACCGACAATATATTTGCCAGCTTTATTCTGCATAGCAGCGCTTGAAAGATGGTATTCCAATATCCATCCTAGTCCTACATAACCTATAGCGCCTTTTGTGCTTCTAACTGCAGACACAACGGCATCGCTGCCCAGATAGCCGCTTCCTGTCGGCCAGCTCGGCGATAAACTTCTGCCTACTTTTTTTGCCCATGTTTTTGATGTGTCAGTTAAAAGGCTCGTAAAGTCAAAAGTCGTTCCGCTTGCATCGGCTCTATGAACGACGAAGATATGAAGATTGGGAAATTTATACTTCGGATTTAGTTTTTTAAATATCGGATTATCCCAGTTGTTAATTTTACCAAGATAAATATCGGCTACCAACTTAGGCGTCATTTTAAGATTTACTTTTTTAGGTATGCCGGGGATATTATAAATCACCTGCGCATCATCAAGAGCGACAGGAACATTTACTAAATCAGGATATCTTTTTTTAAAGGCTTTGGTAAGATACGCATCGGAAGCGCCTATTGTAATGTTGCCATCTGCGGCATTTGATATTCCGAAACCGGAGCCTGTGCCTGCAACAGAAACTGTGACGTTAGAATGAATTTTATGATACTGTACAGCCCATACGCTGTTTAACGGATAAAGCATCGTCGAGCCGGAGATAGTAATTGTTCCGGAAGGGACACTTGAAACAGATTTTGCGGAATGCGGCGTTTTACTTTTGGCGCATCCTGTCAAAGCAGCGGTTATCATAACAATAAACATTGCCGCATAAAGTACGTAAGCTTTTCTTTTTGTTAATTGAAATCTCATTAATTTACTCTCCTCTTAATAAAATAGTTAAACGAAATTCTTAATTTTGATTAATTAATGTTGTGCTTAATAACCTATAAAGCTATCATATCAAATTTATTGTTACAGTTTTGTTACATTTATGTTAAATTTTTGTTACAGTTTTTAATTAAGGAGATGAATAAATTTGTATTTAATTAATATTTATAATAAAGATTAATTTATGGCAGCATAATTAATGGCAGATTAATGAATAACAAATTAACAGATTATTTAACAGAACCATTGTAATTTGATTATACAGGATTGTACGCTAAAGCCTTCTGAAAGCGGTCTGAAGGATTGACCGTAAAATTATCAACAGGGGGGCGGGCGTAAAAAAAGATTCAAATTAATCGGCGTCTGTACCGGCTTGTTAAAATAAACCTAAAAGTTTAAAGAATGCGCCCAACACGCCAAGCACGGATATTGCTATGGCTATCGAAAACATTTTAATTGTAAAATTCCGCTGGTCTCTATCTCTATATTCCAATTTATCCCCAAGTTTGTCGATAGAACCAATAATCTGCTCGAACCTTCTGTCTATTTGTTCAAAACGCTTATCTACCTGCTCAAAGCGCTGGTCAATCTGCTCGAAACGTTTATCTACCTGTTCAAACCGTTTATCTACCTGTTCAAACCGTTTATCTACCTGTTCAAACCGTTTATCTACCTGTTCAAAACGTTTATCTACCTGCTCAAAACGTTTATCTACCTGCTCGAAACGTTGGTCGACACGATCAAATCTTTTATCTACCTCGGTAAACCGCCTATTAACATCTTCCTTAAAATCTCTTATTTGATATCTGTCTGCTTCTTGATTTCTTCTAACTTCATCTATCTGAGTTTGAAGATGGTCAAATCGCGCATCGAAATATTTTGTATTCGGAACTATGCCGGATATAAAGGTTAAAACTTCATTAGGGTATGAAAAATAGTTTTTATCATTATTTTTGCTGTCTTTTTCATTATGCGCAGTCTCTGTCATAGTATGCCTCCAATCATTATCTTTATAAATTATAACATTAAGAGCATTAATTTCAAAATTTAAATTCTCAACTAATGCGCTTTTAGTAATTATTATATCAAAAAGATGTTGAAGAACTATGACGTAAATGTTAAAAATAAGTTAATTATTTGTTGCAATTTTGTGAAGTTTAGCGGGAAATAGAGTCTGGAACGAAGTAATATTAATAAATGAATCGAAATAAATCGAAATAAATAAATCAGATACCTAATGCAAAGGAAATAAAAAAACCCGAAGTTATTAGCTTCGGGTTTTTTTATTAATTATTGTTTATATCTAAAAGATATTCAACAGCTATATAATTAGAAGTTCCAAGAAATATCGCTTCCAAGAGCAGTTATATCTTTTGTTTCAGCACCGGCAAATGTTCCACTTGAATTAACAGACTCAACACCTGCGCCGGTCCAGACATAAGAGCCCCATGCCTGGAAAGCTAATGTTTTTGTAAAATGATGCGTAAAGTTAAGGTCAAATTCAGTTCCGATATCTGAACCGCCGAATTCCTGCTGTCCGTTAATCGTATCATGAAGCCATGCTGCATGAATTAAAGATTCTTTTAAGGTATTGCTTGACGGTAAATATTCCCTTGCGTCAACCATAATTACATATTTATCGGCAAGATTCGGTCCGACCGATTCGCCTGCAAGGCCACCGTAAATGTAATTTTGGCCAGGGGCAGTAAACTGAATCGGCTGCCATGAAGAACCTATAACATCGCCGAATAAAGTTTTTGTATTCTGAACTGTAGAATAGTATGTAAAATTATAGTCACCACTTGCTATAGGAGCACCCACGCCAAATTTTAAGCCTACAGACATTGGCGTTGCGGTATGCAGCATCGTAGAACCGGTTAGATACAAGTCATACGAATTAATTCCGTCATACTGATTTTGTCCGTTAGGTTGAACGGGCAAATAATTAAATCCATCATGTATTGATTGATTTGAGTCAATAATTCTGCCTCTGAAATAATCTGCTTCTAGTCCGAACTTCGTTCCTGCATTTGAGTATTTTACGCTTACGCCGCCGAAAGTAATATTAGCGGTAGGTTGAATTGAACCTATGCTAGATGCTGTAGTAAAAGAAGTGGTCGTACCGCCAGTATAAGCAGTGTTCGCAGATGTCAATCCTGCTTCAAACTGGTTCAAATGCGCTTCTGTAAGCCATGCGCTGTACGAAGCATGGTCAACCGGTTTCATCGTCATAACTTCAATAGTTGGTATCGTTCCCATCTGAATATGCGTATATCCTTCCGTTGCCGGAGGATAATATCCTTCAGTAGTTCCGGAAATCGAACAATCTGTACTAGGAAAAGGCCCAGCAGGTGTAGTCGACGTGCATGCTGTCGTATCATACGCGCTCACTTCGCTACCAAATAATGTTCCTGCAAAAATTCCGATATTGCCTAACGGAATGAAATCGCCCAAACCGTCCGCATTGGTGTTAACTGCGACACCTAGACCGAACTTTACAGGCATTCTGCCGAACATAATCGCGCCTACCGGAGTGATTAATCTGATGTATGCCTGTCTCAAGCCGAATGTGTTAAAATCGTTGTTAAAACCGGTAGGAGCAGGGGTTCCGCCCAACATATAATAGCCGTTGGTGCCGTAGCCGTCTGTTATACCGTTATAAGAATTTGTTAAATCCATCTGGACCGCCAGCATTGCAAGCGGCATACCATGAGCTAATTTGTCGTAGCTTACAGTTGAGTTTAATCTTAATCTCTGTAAAAAAGCCTCATAGGTGTTTTTGTTAGGGCTCTGGTTAGCTACAAACGCCTGAGCCTGATTCTGTGCCCATTCGCCTATCGCGAGATACTGCCCGTTTAACGAAAACGATACCCCCGCCTTATTTGCCTGTGAAGCGGCAAAAGAAGGCGTAGCCATCATAGTAACAGCTAGAAAGCCGGCTAACGCAACAATAAACGCCGCCGACAAAATCGATTTGCTTCTCATCTTTACCTCCGTTTTTGATTTTAAATTTTTAAAAATTTTAATAAACTTTTTTTTAATTAATCTAACTTAATTTAATTAAATGTTAATTAAATGAACAGTAAAATTTCTTTTGTTTAAGTATAATTTTTATCACGACATTAATTAAATGTCAAGTATTTTTAAAAAATCTGCAGCAAAATTGCCAAACTTAAGCAAATATCCAATAAATTAATATATTTACGTAAAATATATTTACGTAAAAAATTTAAAAATTTATATAAAACATCACTCCGCCGGAATTTTTACGTAACTAAAAATATATATAATATATTAAATTATAATTTAATAATTTACAACATAAAATAAAAATTTACAATACAATAATGCTGCAAGTTAAATATAATTTATATAATTTAAACAATTTTATACAATTTAAAAAACGGCGGACTATACCTATAACGCTAACAGTTTACTAATAAGCCGTCCAGCTGATATGCTTTTCCGTATGCCCGAACTTTACCGCTGCCGCTGTCGGCTTTCTTGTTATTTTTATTCAGGCGCAGTTCCGGTTTATTATCGTCTATAGCTTTTACGAGCTTTGCGTTCATATCGTGACCTGTTTTTTTTGCTACTACCTTTCCTTTAATTCTATAACCTGACAAATAAAGGTCTCCGATTAAATCTAATACCTTATGCCTTATAAATTCGTCCTTGTATCGCAGTCCTTCTTTATTTAACACCCCTGTTTCGTTCAGGACAAGCGCATTATCGAGACTTCCGCCCAGCGCAAGACCATTTTTCTTTAATAGTTCAACCTCTTTTAAAAAACCGAATGTCCTTGCTTTAGATATTTCTGTATAAAAATTAGCCGTATTTATCTGCGATTCAAATAATCCGGAACCGACAAAAGGGTGATTAAAATCCATTGAATACGATATTTCGAAATCATCTGCAGGATAAACGGCAATAGAATAATTATTTTCTTCCGTCATCCCTGCCGGAGCAATTATAATAGGCTCCAGTATTTCAAGATATTTTCTTTTTGCTCTTAATCTCTTTATCCCGCTTTCGTTAATTGCTTCGTAATATACCTTTGCGCTTCCGTCAAGAGCCGGTATTTCTTCGCCGTAAACCTCTATGACCGCATTGTCGATGCCTGTCCCCCATAGCGCAGACATAAGGTGTTCGACCGTAGATATGCAGACTCCGTTCTTGCCGACGCTTGTCCTCAAGTTTGTAGAGCAGATATTCTGAGAATCGGCCTTTATCAAAACAGGCGACGGGAGGTCTTTTCTTATGAAAGTAATCCCGCTTCCTGCAGGCGCAGGTTTTATGATGATAGACACTTCCTTTCCAGAATGAAGCCCCACTGATTTAAGACAAACAATATTTTTGATTGTATTCTGATATTCGTTTGTTTCGACTATAGCAGTTTTTGTTATTTTTTTGTCTTCCATTTTTTAATTCCTTATATTATATATCCTTAATTATATATTCTTAGTATGATTATATATTCTTATATGTTATCTTCAATACTTCACGATAATGTATAATGCAATTATCGTGCCACAATTGCTTAAACTTTAGTAGAAATTGACAAAATTTTATATTCTAACTTAACCGTTTGATTATATTATAATATTAAAAAATAATAAGCAGGAGGCAATGTCCGTATTGAAGAAATATCGAAAAAGCATTAAATAAATATTGAAGAAAATATATAAATAATTTTATTTATGGGAAATTATCTGCACATTTTTTATTGCAGCCGAATATTTATGTGAGAAATACTTTTCTCACATATCTATTATCTATCCTAATTCTGAGCCTAATCCCAATCCCGCATATTTCATCCAAGCGCATGTTTACGCTCTTTTTTATAAAATCTTTCTTTTTCGCTGTAAATGCATCCGCAGTAATTCTGCCTGTAAAGATTATTTGCATGCGATAATTCAATGCCTTCCTTGTAGCCCTCTCTGAAATCTCTGTAATAAAATTTTACGCCGTATTTCTTTTCTAAATTAAACCCGGTTTCTTTTATGAAATCATGCTTCTGATGTTTACTGTACAAAAGCGTTGTGCTGAAATAATCAAATTTTGACGACCGTGCAAGCGCTGCAGTTTTTTCAAGTCTTGAGCTCAGACAGTAATAGCAGCGGTTTTCTTCCCTGAATACGACGGAGCGCAGGAATTCTTCCATTCCGTATTCTTTTTCGTAAATAACTTTCAAACCGGAACTTTCGGAAAAATTCTTCAGCGTGCTTTGCCGTTTTAAATATTCTGTATATGGATGAATATTTGGATTATAGAAATATCCTATCACAACGTCAAATTTGTCTTTAAGCGATTTATAAGGATACATCAGACAAGGCGCGCAGCAGATGTGCAGTAGCAGTTTTCCGTTCATAATTTATCTATTTTATTTATTAATATATCTATCATATCTATATATATATCTATGTCTGTAACTGTATCTGTGATATCTATTTATTATATTATTTATTATAACTGTATCTGTGATATCTATTTATATTATTTATTTTTTATGCTGATTATTTTAGTTTAACTATTTTTATTTTAGTCTGTCTATTTTTATTTATTGATTTTATGTTTATATCTATATAACTTACAATAATGAATCTTCCTTTATTATATTAAAATGTTTATATGCGCTTTCTGTTGCTATTCTGCCCTTTTTAGTTCTGGCTATAAGTCCGCAGGATACTAAATACGGTTCTATTACTTCTTCCAGTGTTCCTTTTTCATCGTTCATCGCCTGAGCCAGCGTATCAACGCCGACAGGACCGCCCGCAAATTTGTTTATAAGCGTACGCAGAAAAAATTTATCGTTATCGTCTAAACCGAGTTCGTCGATACCAAGCTTGTCTATACCGTACCTTGCTACTGCCAGCGTTATAGAATCTTGCTTAAGATGCAGCATATAATCCCTTAGTCTTCTGATCATTTTGTTTGCTATACGAGGCGTACCTCTGCTGCGGCGTGCAATTTCTTCGGCGGCTTTTTTTTCAACCGGAATTTTATATATTGAAGCAGACCTGATTATAATTTCGGTTAATTCCTCAATGTCGTAATATTCAAGTCTTGCGGCAAAACCGAAGCGGTCTCTCAGCGGCGACGGAATAAGCCCTGCTCTCGTCGTTGCGCCTATGAGCGTAAAACGGGGCAACGAAAGTCTTATTGATTTTGCGGACGGTCCTTCGCCTATGACAATATCTAATCGAAAATCTTCCATTGCAGGGTAAAGCATTTCTGCAACAGGTTTTGGCAATCTGTGAATTTCGTCAATAAAAACAATATCTCCCTCGCCTATTGAAGACAGAATAGAGGCTACGTCTCCGGTTTTTTCTATTGAAGGTCCAGATGTTGTTTTTATATTAACCCCAAGCTCTTTTGCTATTATTGTTGCCAGAGTGGTTTTTCCCAATCCGGGCGGACCAAAAAACAGAAGGTGGTCTAAATCGTATTTTCCCGTTTTGGCTTTTCTTTTTTTTGCGCCGTTTATGAAAATAAGAAGATTTTCTTTCAGTTTAGTCTGACCTATATATTCTTTAAAACTTAAAGGTCTTACGGGATTATCGTTAAGCGCCGAGTTTATGCAATCGTCGTCGTCTGCGTAATCTGCAGTACCATTATCGTTAATATTATTATTGCTGCCGCCGTAATCGGCATCGGCATCGGCGCTTTTTTTTATGAAATCTTTCTTATATGAACTCATGATGATATTTTATTTTTATATATATGTTTAAGACATTCTTTGAGCAGATTTTCAGTATTAATTTCACAGATATAAACCGCTTCGGCTCCCGCATCGGCAATTTGGCTTTGCTCTTGCATTTCTTGCATCGCTTTACTTGTGCAACTCGCCAGTTCAATAGAATCAGCCATAGAATATCCCAAAGCATTTAACGCCAGAGCCGTTTCATAAATAATATTTTTGCCCGTGCTATTGCCGTTATTATTGCCCTTATCATTGCCGTTATTATTATCCCTATCATTATTATTATTGTTAGGATTTTTAGCAGAACTGTTCAAACTGCCGCCAAGACTGTTATTTAGAATGACTGAGGAACTGCCGTTATGCCCATGATTGAGCCCGTCATTGAGACTGCCGTTAATACTGCAGCTATTTTCGCTTTCGCTGTTTTTTTTATCGGCGCTGCCGCTAACATCTGCAATGCCGCCTGCAACATCTATGCTGACGTCACTGTTCCGATTTTTACTGCCGCCGTTTATATCATAATTGCTGTTCATGATGCTTGTAATATTTCCGATACTTGCGGCTTCAACATCTTTAAACGAATTAAATCTTTTGACTATTTTATTTTTCAGTCCGGATACTATTCTTTCCGCCGTTAGAGTTCCTATACCTTTAATTGAAGACAGTCCCGTAATGTTTTTAGTTAATACAAGGTTAATAAAATCATCTGCCTTTATGTTTGAAAGAATGGTTACGGCAAGTTTAGGTCCTATGTCTTTTGTATCTAATAATATGCTGAAAAGTTCTCTCTGAGTAAAATTAGGAAATCCGTAAAGAACGATTCTGTCTTCGCGAACATAAGTGTATATAAAAAAAGACGCACATTGATTCAAACCTGAATTGCTGGCGTAATAGCTGTCACTGCTATGGCTTCCGTTATGATTCTGCTGAACGCAAAACTGTGAAAAATACATCTGATTAACAGGAAGAAGGATTTCATATCCGACCCCTTGCACATCTAAAATAACAAGTGATTTTTCTATATCGGAATAAATTATATTGCCGCGCAAAAAAGCTATCATCTAATTTAATTCTAAATTCTAATTGATAATTAATCGGATTATCCGGTTATTTTGTTATTAATTTATTTTGTTATTATGTTATTGATTTATTTAGCCGTTAGTTATTTGGCTATTTAGCTATTTAGTTATATGGTTATTTAGCTATTTAGTCATTTAGTTATATGGCTATTTAGCTATATGGTTATTTAGCTAAACATAATTTGACATATCGGTAGCGCAGCATATGGCGGCGCTCAGAGCGTCTGAAACATTATTATTAAGAGGTTTGGCGTCTTTACCGCAATTTTTTCCGTTTTCGATATTGCCTGCGACATCAATATCATTCAATTCTTTTATAAAATTATAAACCATTCTGCGTACAGCTTCTTTATCAGCTCCGCCGTAACCTGCGACATTTTTTTTTATATACCTCGGCGCATATTCTTTCAGACTGATGCCGTATAATGAGGATAGCAGGCATATAGCGCCTCGGGCTTGCGAAAGTTTAATCAGCGAAGAAGGGTTTAAACCTAAAAAAACTGATTCTATAACCATAATTGCAGGGCGATACTCCTCAATTATCTGTTTTAGTTCATTAAAAATCAGAGCCAGATTATTCGGATAGGAATATTTTTTTGCATCAATAAGTCCGACAGAAACTAACTTTATTTTTCTGCCGAATTGAACAGAATCTAAAATGCCCCATCCGGTATATATTGAACCCGGGTCAATTCCTATAATTCTTATTGAATCATTAATATTATTAATATCGCTAATATTATTAACGCTGCAGGAACATCTGCTATTCTTCTTTATCATCGATTATATCAAAATTTGCATTAACATTCTGAATACCTTCAATTTCTTCAAGAGCGTCTAAAAGTTTAATCATCTGTTCCGATTCTTTTCCCTGAAGTTCAATATAAGTTTGCGGGATATATGTGACCTCTGCAAACTTCACAGTCATTTTCTTATCTTCAAACGCTTTTTTAATATCTTCAAAATCCTTAGGGTCGGTAGTTACTATTATTTCATCTTCTTCCGTTTTAACGTCTTCGGCTCCAAGTTCCAGCGCAGTCTCCATTATATCATCTTCTGCATATTTTGAAGCATCAAATCCAAGCGTTCCTTTTTTATTAAACATCCATGCAACGCAGCCGGATTCTCCCAGACTTCCGCCGTGTCTTGAAAGCGCATATCTTAATTCGGAAACCGTCCTGTTTTTATTATCTGTCAGAACTTCAATCAGTATGGCGACGCCCGCAGGACCGTAGCCTTCATAAATCAACTCTTCGTATGAATCTCCTTCAAGCTCGCCTGCTCCTTTTTTTATGGCTCTTTCTATATTTTCTTTAGGCATATTATTTGCCTTAGCTTCGTCAATAGCAAGTCTGAGGCGCGGATTAGAAGAAGGGTCTTTTCCTCCTATTCGTGTTGCCGTAATCATTTCCCTTATAATATTAGTAAATATTTTTCCTCTTTTTGCGTCTATCGCGCCTTTTTTTCTTTTAATGGTGCTCCACTTGCTATGACCAGACATAAAAATCCTCCAAAAATAAAATTTTTTTCCTGCAAAAGCTATAAAACTGTTTTATGATTACAATTACAATTACAATTACAATTACAATTACAATTACAATTACAATTATTTTGTTTTCAACCGATTCGATTCGTTAAATTAATTCTTTATCAGATTATACAACCATTCTTTAAAATAATAAAGGATTTTTTATAGAAAACCTTATACATCTCTCCTTTAAAAAAAGAGGGGATTTCGCAGATTATCCTAAATCCTGTTCGCTCCCGCATACCATTCCCGACTGTATTACCTGTTTGAATAAAATATTCTTATTTTACAATATATTTTTTAATTCATCCCGACTTTACTCTGGGTTTGGGATAACTTTGTATAGGGAGTATAGGAATATAAACTGTTTTTTGACTTTAGCGGTGAAGTTAAGAATGCGCCTGCCAAGGGGAATGCTGCTAAAATGGCTTATTTGCTGCGGTTTCTAATGGTGAGCCGCGCGGGGGTCGAACCCACGACCACCTGATTAAAAGTCAGGTGCTCTACCAGCTGAGCTAGCGGCTCTCGATAGCAAGATTTAATATGATAATATAAATTAATCAGTAAGTCAAGACATTTTATGTTATTTTTTCAATGCTGTGTATTTTTGCCCTAAACTATAACTTATCCGGCTAACAAAAAAAATAATTAAAATATTTTATAATTCAATCCCGATGCGGCGAAAATACCTAAAGCAACTATTGCAATAACGCTAACTATAACGACTGCCCAAGTAATTTTTGCTGCTTGTTTTTCATCCATAATAAATTCCCCCTTTTGACATAAGTTAAATTAAATAGATATAAAAAATATATATACCAGGTATAAAACAAACGACTTTTAATTATGCAATAAATTTTATAATTTTTCAAGATATTTATAAACATTAATTGCAGCAGTCTTTCCGCTCAAAGCGGAACGCGGAACAGATGAACCGCCTAAAACTGCGTCTCCTGCAGCAAATACCCCGTTAATGCGGGTCATATAATTATCACTGTTTATGCCGATTAAACCTTTTGTTTCGCCGCAAATAATTGTATTTTCTTTACAAAATTCGCTATAAATTTTTGGCGGATTTACAAATAGTATTTCATCGGCATCGAGTTCGTAAACATCATTATAATCAGGATTAAAACCATAATAGGATGTGCTGCCTATTCTGTTCAGATGAAGTTTGATAATTTTGTTTGATTTAATATCCAAAGAATCCATAATATAGTTATCAGATTCAAACATAAAAAATTTAATTCCAATATTAAAATCTTTAATAATCTGTTTGTCCCACGTCGGAACATTTTTGAAATCTTTAGGAAATACCAGATAAACATCCTTAGCGCCTATTTTTTTTAATTTTATTGCCAGACTTACCCCTAAATTGCCGTATCCTATAATAGCAACTGTTTTATCTTTCATCGATTGCAAATTTTTATCGTTTATATACGGGTTTGCAATATCGTCTTTTATTTCACTAAAATTTCCGTTTTCAGAATATATCATTAAATCGTTGTCCGTATATACACCTACGGCAACTATAACGGCGGAATATTTTTCTTTAAGCGCCTGTACGTCCAGAACTCTCTGCTCAGTCAGATAATTGATATTAGAAGGTGATTTTAATCTGATTTCTTTATCTATAATTTTTTCATGCATATTAGATATAGGCAGCGAATTTCTGGAAAGACCTCCAAGCAATTTTTTAGATTCATAAACATCTACGCCAATTCCCCATTTGCCAAGCAATATTGCTGCGGATAATCCTGCCGGACCCGACCCGACAACAGCTACTTTATGTTCTGATTCTTTATATTCCAATTCATTAAAATATCCTGATTTGAATAATGTCTCACATAATCCGTGCATAATTTTAGAAGATTTTACGTCTGAATCGCCTATAGAATCAAAATCGCCGCTATACCCCTGACTAACCATCGACAGCGCATAGTCTAAATTGCCCTTATAATCAAAATTTACATTGAAATTGACCGCTGCTTTTTCTTTGAAAGAACTTAGAGGGCATACTTCAGAGCAAATTGCATCAGAATCGTTAGGGCATCTTGAAAATTTTGACACCATGTTTGAAACAAACATTGAACGGACGGAATCATTTAATTGCATATTCAACCTCATTTATATGTAGAAACAAAATAATATAAAATTATAACAATATACATATGCGGAGCATTTTAATTATTTTCGATATGCCATTATTTTATTTTCAATCAACAAATAAGTCAAGATAAAATATAATAAAAAACTAAAAAACCGTAAATCTCCCGACATTAAGCCAAGAAATTTACGGTTAGAAACAATAAAAAAAAATTTAGATAAAAATTAACATTTATTATTAGCATCAAATATTAGCATTTAAGAATATTTGAGAATAATAAACCAATCTAAATCTCATAAAATACATTAAATATTAATACTATCAATATTTAGAATATTTATAATCAACCCCATTTTTGTTTATTAATGTGGGCAACTATCTCTGCTTTTGACATCTGCCTCAATTCATATGCAGACTTCTTAGCTTTTTGGAATATGCTTACGCAATTTGGATCAAGGTTATCCGCTATGCCGTCTTCTGAAATGGCAATAATTTTTGTCAGCATATGCGCCAAATCCATATGTAATTGATTAGTTTTTCTTGAACGCTCGATAACCTGTTCAACATCGGGAGCAATTTTTTCAAATTTTTCTTTCGGTGCTCCGCATTTAGGACAAATATCAGGAGCTGAATCACCATCGTGAATATAACCGCATACTGTGCATTTCCACTTCATAATACAATACCTCCGTAATTTAATTTTAATTAATTTAGTTTCTGTTTATTTTTTGCTGATTCTGTTAAGAAACTATAAATAAACTTTTCGGCAGAGATTATATATATTTAATATTTATATCGCAACATCCGCCTTATATTAATAACATATCACAAAAATAAATAAATTCAAATATAAATACAATAATAATTATTAATTAATATTATTTATCATTAATGAATAATATCATAAGCAGTTTTAATTGACAAGTTTTATTTTTGTAAATATAATAAATGGCAATAAAATAAATATAGTGTACATACATTGCAGAACGGCAATATCATCAATCTAAATATAAACATAAGGCATAATAATATACGCAAAATTAATATAATACCATAAATAAATTGATATAAACAAAATTAAATATAACTTTAATCCTGCAATAGAAAATATTTATGCATTTCTTTGCTCGGTTAAGCAAAATATAAGGAAAAGGTGTCAGATCTTATTTTTTTGCATATGGAATAGTTCAATTAACAAAGAAAATATTTGCAAAAAAATTAATCTGACACCTTTTCCGAGCAGATAACTTTCTATTGCAGAATTAAGGTATAATACGATATAAACAAAATTAAATATAATACAATGAATTCTGCTATCAAATTTAATATATATCTGATCGGTGAAAAAAACTTCTTTTCTTCGGAACAGGAATATCTCGACAAACTTAAAATGTGCTTTGATAACGGTATAAAAGCGTTTCAGCTAAGGCAAAAAGATTTAACTGTTCGTCAAATTATTTATCTCGGGGAAAAAATAAAAAAAATTATCGAACAATACGACGATATTTATTTTTTTATAAACGACAGAGTTGATATATCGCTTGCGCTTGGAGCCGACGGGGTTCATTTAAACAAAAACAGTATTCCGGTAAAAGTTATAAGAGAGCAGTATGGAAAAATGCTGATATTTTATTCATCGCATTCATATGAAGAAGCTCTGAATGCTCAAAAAGACGGAGCGGATGCCGTAACATTCAGTCCTATCTTTAAAACCAAAAATCAGGAATTTGAACAAGGCTTAGATGCCCTTAAAGCTGTCGTAAAAGACTTGACCATACCGGTTTTTGCGCTTGGCGGAATAAACGAACACAATATTCAGGCAATTAGAAATGCCGGAACTTCATATGCAGCAATTCAGTCGGCAATACTTAAGAAAAAAGACAACAGAGAAACCATAAAAATAATAAGCTGCGCATTAAATTCCGGTCAAGCAAGAATTTAGATTTAAATGAAAGGATTTAGATACAGGATTTGGATAATAAAGATATATATTTCGATGCAGCTCAGGTAGATTTAAATTTAATGGATTTAGTTTAGTTTAGTTTAGTTTAGTTTAGTTTAATTTAATTTGAATTAAATTAGATAGATTTACATTTATTATATTTGCCCCCGCTTTTTAGACCAACAAGTATAAAAACTGTTAAAGACAAAACATATAACCGATAATTCACTGAATAAACTAATAACAAAAAATATAAAACTATGTTATAATGATAAATATTTTATTTATAAAATAATAACGGCAATTTAATAATAGCTATATCATCATGTATACTATAGCATAATAAAATTAATAAAATAGCTTCATAGCACGGTATCACGGCATAATATAAAATGAGGAGAAAATTATGAATCAAATTGAATCTGCAAAACATAATATAGTTACTGACGAAATGATATTTGTCGCAAATAAAGAAGATGTTCTGCCTGAAAAAATCATGCGCGATATTGCAAACGGACATACGGTTATTTTAAAAAATAAAGTCCATGATATACAACCTCTGGCTATCGGAAAAGACTTGTCTACCAAGGTAAATTCCAACATCGGTTCTTCCGGCGACATTTGCAGCATTGATGAAGAATTAGAAAAACTGTTTGTTTCTATAGATAACGGAGCAGACGCCGTAATGGATTTATCAACCGGAGGAAATATAAAGGAATTCAGAGAAAAGATACTTAAAAACTCTACTATTCCGCTTGGAACAGTACCGCTTTACGAAGCGTTTCAGTACCTTATGGACAAAAACGAACCCATTGAAAAATTTGACCCTGAAATATTATTTGAAGTTATTGAAAGACAATGCGAAGAAGGCGTTGATTTTATCACGGTACATTGCGGATTAACATTGGAAGCAATAAAAAGAATGAATGAACAGTCAAGAATTCTCGGCATAGTTTCAAGAGGCGGTTCGTTAATAGCCACGTGGATGATAAAAAATAACAGGGAAAATCCTTTATACGAGCAATATGACCGTCTAGTTAAAATAGCAAAAAAAAATGACGTAGTGTTAAGCCTTGGGGACGGGTTAAGACCCGGAAGCATAGCAGATGCTACGGACAGAGCTCAAATAACTGAACTTGTAACGCTTGGAGAACTTGCAAAAAAGGCGTTGGAAGAAGATGTGCAAGTTATGATTGAAGGTCCGGGTCATGTTCCGTTAAATCAGGTTGAAACAAATATAAAGCTTCAAAAAAGTTTATGCAGCGGCGCCCCGTTTTATGTTTTAGGTCCGCTCGTTACCGATATTGCTCCGGGATATGACCATATTACAAGCGCCATAGGAGGAGCTATTGCGGCAGGCGCAGGCGCCGACTTTTTATGCTATGTCACGCCGGCGGAACATTTGAGACTTCCATCTGCCGAAGATGTTAAAAATGGGGTAATAGCTGCTAAAATAGCGGCTCACGCTGGAGATATCGCGAAAGGCGTCAAGAATGCGATTCAGAAAGATATTGCAATGAGCAATTTCCGAAAAACTATGAACTGGGAAGGACAGTACAACAGTGCTTTGGATCCAGAAAAAGCCAGAGAAATGCGTTCGGCTATCGCGTTAAAAGACGATAAAGTATGTTCTATGTGTTCTTCATACTGCTCTATAAAACTTAACGCATCATTTAAATAATACATTATAAAATTTATAAATATAAAAAATGAATAATATAAAATTTATAAATATAAAAAATGAATAATAATAAAATGAAGAATAATAAATAAATAAATATAAATATATTAGATATAATATAATATAATATAAACAATACATTATAAAATTTATAAATATATAAAATAAATAACAACAAAGAAAAAAATAGATATAGATATAAATATAAATATAAATATAAATATAAATAATATATTGTAATATATTGTAAAAATAAAATATAAAACCTATAAATATAAAATGAAACGATCCGATAATTTAAACAGCCGGCAAAACGGTTCTATTAATTCTATTGATTTTCCTGTTGAGAAAGCAGGTACGGATAATAAAGAGCAAAATAATAATACGTTAAACAATATTTTGCGATCTTTTCAGGAAGAATTTAAAATAACAAACAAACTAATATACAATATTCATAATTCTTTTTTGCAATTTAACGAAAAATTTAATTTGCTCATTGAGTTATTGCAGGCATCTAACCAAGCATCTTCTGCGATAAACAACGATAACGATAACGAACAAAATATAAACAAAATAAATAACATAAGTAATATAAATAATAATAATAATATAAATAGTCAAAATTTAGAAGTTTTAAACTGCATTCTGTTTGATAAAAATAACCTGAAGAACAGCGGCTCATTCAAATTCTTAAAAACTGATTCAAAATATATTTTAAAACCCATTAAAAACATTAATTCACTGGCAATATCCGATTTTATTGGCATTGACGATATTATAAAAGAAGTATTTAAAAATACCTTTAAGTTTGCCTCTGGAAAACCCGCCAATAACGTTCTTCTTTGGGGCGACAGAGGTACCGGCAAATCTTCGCTTATAAGAGCTATAACAAAATCATTCAATGACGAACCGTATGTTGATAAAATAAAATTTATAGAAATTGTTGAAGATACCGCAGAATTAATTTACGAGCTTATAAGCATGATAAAAGACGAACCGTACAGATTTATTTTATTTTTTGACGATATTGCCTTTGACGCTGATTCCTTATTCTATAAAAAATTAAAATCAATTCTTGACGGCGGTTTAGATGAACTTCCGGAAAATGTCATCATTTATGCAACTTCCAACAAAAGGCATTTGACTACGGAAAAATTTGCATCGTCAAATAATGTTGAAAACTTTATACATCCAGAACAAGAGTATGAAGAAGGTCTGTCTCTAAGCGACAGATTCGGTCTGAGCTTCGGACTTTACAGTTTTGACCAGGAAACTTATCTGCGTATAGTAGAAATGTATTTAAAGCAGTATGACCTGGGTATTTCTACACTTAACCTAAATCAAATAAGAAAAGAAGCCGTAAATTTTGCAGCGATAAAAGGTTCGCGCTCAGGAAGAACGGCGAAGCAATTTGCAATAAGTTTGTTAAAAGATAACTAATAAAAATTTTATAACGACAGGCATACAGACATGCAGACGCGCAGACTTACAGATTACAGATGTACAGACATATATACATACATGCATAATTTTTATAGCGGTATATATAAATTTTTTACAACAATAGATATATACCTTAATCCGCAATAGAAAATATTTATGCATTTCTTTGCTCGGTTAAGCAAAAGATAACTTTCTATTGCAAGATTAAAGGAAAAGGTGTCAGATTTTATTTTTTTGCATATGGAATAGTTCAATTAACAAAGAAAATATTTGCAAAAAAATTAATCTGACACCTTTTCCTTGTAGATAACTTTCTATTGCAGAATTAAGGATATATAATGCCGCTATTTATAATATTTATAATTATAATACTTTAATTATTGTATTTAATTATTGTATTTAATTATAATATATAGCGCTGCAATATTTAACACTATAGTTAAATATCGTAACTAAATTACAAGGAGAACAACTGCGATGCTAATAACAATATTGCTGTATATTTATCTTATATGTTTATCTGCTTTTTTCGGTTCGAGCATTTTTATCGGATATTTCACTGCTCCGTTCATCTTTAAGACAATAAAATCAAGGGATGAAGCAGGAAATATAGTAGGTTCGCTCTTGCATAAATTCTCGGTATTAGGATTTATTATTTTGCCGATAATGATATTATCTGGATATTTTTTGTATATAAACGGATACAGTAATATTTTTATTCTTCTTGAGCCATTTGTTATTCTCATTTTGACTATATTTTCTGAAAATTTTATTTCCAAAAAGATGAACAGCCTGAAAAAACAGATGATCTCAATTACCGTTACGGCAAAGGACGACCCGAGAAGGAAAGAATTTAATGCCCTCCATAAATGGTCCGTAAAATTATTTGTTGTGAATGAATTGTTGTGCCTGCCTTTATTTTACATAATATTTATCAGATAGCAATTTAATAATTTATAATGGAAAACAATACGCCGGAAGAAAAATTAATAGAAACCTTAAAGGAAGAAGCTTCTTTTTTTAAGACAATTTCGGAAAGCGCAGCAATAGGCGTCCATATATGCGATACCGAAGGCTTTATCTATGTCAATAAAACATTTGAAGAAACATTGGGATATTCGTTAAACGAACTTAAAGAAAAGCATATAAAAATATGGGACATAGTTCATGATGTAAAAATTAAAGAAGATATAAAACAGATTATTAAACGAAGGGAAAAAGGTGAAGTCTTTCCGTTCAGCTGGTCTAATATAGCGGTGATAGCTAAAAGCAACGAGATAAAATACATACGCACTTCTGCAAATACTATTTTCTATAAAAATAAATTTGTCTGTCTCGCTATTATGGTCGATATCACAAAAGAATATCTTCAGGAAGAACAGATAAAAAATCTGACTATGATGTATTTTACGCTGAGTCAGATTAACCAGCTTATAGTGAGAACTAATAACGAAACCGAATTGCTCAAAGGCATATGCGATATTCTTGTTAATGAAATAGGCTATGACACTGTATGGTTCGGATATAAAGACGCATCCGATATTATTGAACCGGAATACTGCAAAAGCAATCAGAAAGATTGCGGCGGTAAATTAGAATTGGACTTAAACAGTTCAAGCGATGCTTCAGGCACTACTCAAGTTTCATGCGCATTGCCTTTACTGCGAAAAGATGTTTATGTCTGCAATGATATGCTTTCAGACTGTCCGAAACTGAATCTGTGTAAAAAATTTTTAGGCATCACGGCTGACGAACAATTTTCTATAGCTAATATACCGCTTATAAAGAAAGGCGAACTATATGGGGAAATAACATTATGCATTACAAAACAAAATTTTTTTAGCGAAAGCGTAGTTAAACTGCTAAAAGAAATAATGGGCGATATATCTTTCGCCATAGATAAAATTGAAGAAAACAAATTCAGCTATATTTTTTCTAACGGGTTAGAAAACTCGACCGACTGGGTAATAATAACAGATGATAAAGCAAATATCACTTTCGTAAACAGGGCTGCGGAAATAATATCCGGTTATACAAAAGAAGAGGTAATAGGTAAAAATCCCAGTATTTTTAAGTCGGGTCTGCACGACAAACAATTTTACAAACTTTTATGGGATACTGTTAAAAACGGCGAACCCTACAACACGGTTATAATAGACAGGGCTAAAAACGGAGAATTAGTTTATTTGGACGATACCATAATTCCGGTTAAATTCAATGATAAAATTACCGGCTATATTGCCATAGGCAGAAATATAACAAAAGAAAAAGAATACCAGAGCATGCTTTTTGAGGCAACCTCTCTAGATGCCGTAACAAAACTTCCGAACATTAATCTGTTTTTTGAAAAACTGGACGCAATGCTTTTAACGGCAAAACCGGATAGCATCATATGCGTTGTTATAATAGGATTAAGAGAATATTCAAAAATCAACAGCATTTACGGTTATTCCGCAGGCGATAAATTGTTAATGGAAATTTCGTCTGCTCTGCGCGGTGTTCTGAAAGAAACAGATTTAATCGGCAAACTCAAAGGGGATAATTTTATTGTAACTTTGAGAAATATCAGGCTTAAAGAAGACGTATTGACGGTATTAAACAAAATTAAAGCGACATTTAATGAAACCTTTAAAATATCGGATGGTACAGAGGTCGATATATTTTATAATATAGGCGTAAGTTTATATCCCGAAGACGGACACGATTCTAAAACTCTTATTTCAAAAGCTCAGATAAGTCTTTCTAACGCCAAGGAAATGGGAGACAATGCGGTAAGTTTCTATAACTCGGATTTAGAGAAAAATATAAGAAAAAGCCTGACTTTTAAAAGAGAACTTCAGGAAGCTATAAAAAATAAAGAATTAGTACTTTATTTTCAGCCATATTATAATACTAAAACAGGTAAACTTGCCGGTATGGAAGCCCTGCTGCGTTGGATTAAAAACGGTAATATAATACCACCTTCGGAATTCATACCGGAGCTTGAAAAAACTGCGCTCATATTAGACGTTGAAGATTGGCTTGTTGAAGAAACAGCTAAAAAATTAAGAACGTGGAAAGATTCCGGTTTAAATATAGCGCCTGTTTCTATTAATATATCATCTTTAACATTTGAGAAAAAAAATTTAGATAAATTAATACAGAAAAATCTTAATAAATATGATATACATCCTTCATTTATAAATGTTGAACTGATAGAAAGGGTATTTTTAAAAGAATCAAATTATGATACATTGAACGCCCTTCGCGATATGGGCATTAAAATATCGATAGACGATTTCGGAACGGGCTATTCTTCTTTGTCATACCTGCGATATCTTCCTATAGATATTATCAAAATAGATATTTCGTTTATAAGAAATCTGCAGAACAGCGATAAAGATTTTGCTATAATAGATGCTATAATATTTCTTGCCAACAAATTAGATATTCAAACGGTTGCGGAAGGCGTTGAAACCGAAGCGCAGCTTAATATTTTAAAACTTTTGGGATGCGGAAGCATACAGGGATTTTTGTTTTCAAAACCTCTTCCGGAAGAAGAACTGGTTAAATTATTAGTTTGAATATTATACGCCGTAATAATTAATAATGATTTTACAACTAAAAATAATAAAGAAAAATAAATGATATATTGCAAACTGCCCGACAGGCCTCAGAATAAACTCGCCCATTATACGACGATTGCCGCTATTGCAATTTCAACAGCCATTGTTATATTAATGACCTCATTTGTATTTTTTAACGGTGCGCGCGTTGCAGAAAAAATAGCTAAAATTGAAAAATATGAGCGCGTTCAGCGACTTCTTAACGATACGTTAATTAATCTTTTGAATGCCGAAACAGGGCAGAGAGGATTTTTATTAACCGGAAAGTCTATGTATCTTGCTCCGTATTTAACAGGCAAAGTCAATGTTAAAAACGATATGAAGCAGTTAAAAACTCTGCTGTCAAAAAAATATACAAAAGACTATAAAACAATTAAATTGCTGACCGCTAAAAAATTTAACGAACTTAAGGCAACAATTGCGCTGAGAAAACAAAATAAAGTTAATTCTGCTCTGGCTCTTGTGAAAACAAACAAGGGAATAAAAGATATGAATAAATTGAGAATATACATATCCGTTTTAAAATCATCCTATAAAAAACGGGCTGAAACAGCACACGGCTGGGTACTTAAAGAATCAGACTATATTAAAATAGCGCTGCCGGGTGTTATTTTCGGATATCTTTTAATTTTGCTTTTTGTTTACGTCTTATTATATATAAATTCAAAAAAAATAACAAAATATGAGGACAATTTAAGACAGGCGGCTGTTGATTTGGAATCATCTTATGAAAATGAGAAAACTGCTAAGCTATTTTATCTTGCAATATCTCAGATTAATAATCTAATCCCTAAATCTTTAAATTACGGTGAATTTTTTACAGATGTGGCAGGTCTATTTTCTAAAGACATAGGGATAGACGGCATCTGCGTTTTTAAAGACGATAAACCGTACGCAAAATTAATTGCAAGCGCAGGAGTAAAAAATATAAAAGAATTTACTGAAAACCTGAAAGTATCTTCCGATGAAAATATGCCCGAAGGACGTGGTATTTACGGAAAAGCGCTGAGGAGCGCAGAGGTTATATACTCAAATGATTTTATAGCAGATAAAGCGTCTGCGCCATGGCAGCAAAAACTAAAAAAATTAAATTTCTTATCATTAGCCGCGATGCCGATAAAAACTAACGATAAACCATTCGGAGCATTAGTTGTATGCAGCAGCCAAAAGGATTATTTCGACGGTAAAAAAGTAAAATTTTTAAAAGAAATTTCATCAATATTATCGTATGCGGTTGAGTACTTAGAGAATCGCAACAATCTTATTCAAGAAAGAGATTTATCAAATATATTGATAGAAAACATTCATTCGGGCATTGCTATTTATGATGAAAATAAATTTTTATACGTGAACCCTACTCTTCTCCATTTATTTCATTATACTAAAGAAGAATTTTTAAACTTAAACGTAACAGACTTTTTTAGCATAAATGAAGACCAACTGTATTATAAAAATTCTTCTATATTCAAAATGTATCATAACAGCGAAATGTCATCAAGATTCATTTATAAATATGCCTATATTAGCTCTGGCAATGGCAATAACGAGAAAGAGAATAAAGATAAAGGTGATAAAATCCGCTATATAGATTTATTCAGGACCGCAATAACTTACAACGGTAAACAAACCGGTCTTGCCATATTTTCGGATGTTACCGATCAGATATTAAGAGAGCAGAATATCTTGGTTGAAAGAGAAACGTATAAAGAACTTGCTGAAAGAGATGCTCTGACCGGAGCTGGAAATCGCCGTTCTTTCGATTCTAAACTAACCGAGATGCTAAATACAGCCAATAGGTATAACCGCCCTTTGTCGCTTATAATGTTTGACATAGATAAATTTAAAGATATAAATGATACATACGGTCATGAAATCGGCGATTCTATCTTAAAAGAATTATCACACCTAATTAAACAAAATTTAAGAACAACCGATTTTTTTGCCCGCTACGGCGGAGAAGAATTTATGCTTATAGCTACTGAAACATCTCTCGTTACCGCAAAAGAACTTGCAGAAAGATTAAGAATAAAAATAGCGGAATACGATTTTAATATAGGGCAATATGTCACGTGCAGTTTCGGAATAACGGAGATAATAAAAGGTGATACAAACCAGAGCATCGTTTTCAGAGTGGACAACGCATTATACGATGCAAAAAGAAGCGGACGAAACAGGGTGTGTTTCGGGTGACCGCAATAGTTTTAGTTTCTCCTGCTTTTTCCTGACTTTCCCGACTTTGACACATCATGCAGCACAAAGCCTTTAAAATGCTGTATTTCTATTTTGGAAAAGCGCAATTTTCCTACTACGATTTTTTTATTAGAATCTGAGTTTGTTCTAACTTAGGACTATAATTTGTGAAAATATTTATAGTAATCTTTTTGCAATATTCTTCTGTATTCCGCCAATCCTGCCATTTTTTATCAAGATTTTTGTATTTAGTTAAATCAGTTTCTTTTAAATCGTAAGGCAGCGGTTTCGTTAATTGAACAATAAGTTGTCTTAAAGCGGAAGCTTTTTTTTGAGGGCATAATTCATCGCAACTTTTTAAAATACTTTACCAAATTTGGCCTTATTTTACCATTTTTGGAGATAATGCCAAGAGAAAGGTATTGCCTGAAGTGCTTATTCGCTGCGGTTTTAAATGGTCGGGATGACACGATTTGAACGTGCGACCCCCTGCTCCCAAAGCAGGTGCGCTACCAACTGCGCCACATCCCGATATGATAAATTTGCTGGGCTATTCCTGACAACTGCACTAATGACATCAACAGAAGTACTATAAATTCTAACCATACTATTTCCGATATATCTCTTCATACTGCTTTATATGATTATAAAGTATATAATAATATATTAACCCAAGTCAATATATAAAATAGCTATAATCTAATATATATTAATATGTGTATGGATTATGAGCTATCTGCAACAAATAATAAATGTAGCGCATTTCCAAGTCCCGCTATTACTATTATATTAAGAATATATTATAGGCTATATGCTATATGTAATAAATAGAGCCACACAAAAAAATATATTGCGTGCAATAAATTATCGCAATAATTATGAATCAGCTCCTTTTTTATTCATAAGCCAATAAACTATTCCTAAAATTAAAATTAATAATCCGAGAATAGCCACCTCATGTGATTTATGCGGTGCAAGCGAAAATATTAAAATTTTTCTTAGCAGCGCCGCCATAGCAAGACCAATGAAAGCGCTAAGCGCAAATTTTTTGCCCTGAAGCTTTTTTACCTCTTCTTCTAAAAGTTCTCTGATTGCCCATATGATTAACATTGCTCCCAATATATCGACTACCGTCGTTTCAAAGGGTAATCCGCTCGTCGCAAATCTATATATTTCAAAAAAGAATAATATAAAAACCATTGCCGTTGAAAGCATTAGTGTTAAAACTAAGAATAAATCAAGCACATAAGAAAATTTAGAGCTTAATTTTATTATTTTAGATTCAAATTTTGTAGCGGCAATATATAATTTTCCTTCATCTATATACGAACTTATAATAATATCAAGATTTATATCGAGAATTTTATTTACTGATTCTATCAAAGAATCTTTTTTATCGCTGTCTTTAAAATTTTTCAATATTATTGAGTGAATATAATTCCTTATATAATTCATTGTTGCGCTGACATAATGCGACGGCAGTTTGATATCCTGATGCACTTCGCCTATTCTTTTTAATCTTCGCAAATAATCATTATTATATTCGCCTGAAAACATATTTAAAAACCAGAATTTAAGTTTTTCCTGATGTCTGTTTCTAATTTCATCATTCGGCAAGAATTTGCTGAAATCTTCAAAATTTGCAATATAAGAATAAACCCCTGCAATAAATTCTTTTGTATTTGCTTCCATGATACTTTTTAGAAATTTCAGATTTTCCGCATCTTTATCGTTAAATGCATATATCAACTTTATTTTATGTAATGTATCCATGAAAATCGTTTTTAAAATTTTGTATTAACTTAAATAAATAAAACATAAATACTTGACTAAAAATTATTACTGTTATAAAATTAGCATATTATAATATAATTGTCTATATATATGTACAGATAAACATATATAAAAAAGCATAAAGAACATAACATATAGAACGTAATTATATTGCATATATAATTATGATATAGGTACAATATAACATAATTAACAATTTTTTTCTATATTATCATATATAAAAATTGTCATATATGGGCTGCTAGCTCAATTGGTAGAGCAACTGACTCTTAATCAGTAGGTCGCCGGTTCGATCCCGGCGCAGCCCACCAGGTTTTGTTTTAATTCTTTACTACAAGCCCATATAAGCCGTTCCGATTCTTCTTCTGTCAAATACCTTAACTATTTGTAACTATTTGACTTCGCCTTTTAAACCGTTTATAGTTTTACTCATCATAAAATTATTGCTGTTAGCTTTTTTATAAATGCCCACTTTTCACCTCCTCAAACGACATTTACAAACGCTTACTTTTCGGATTAATAATATCATAGCTGTTCTGATTAATCCAAGCAATAATTTTATCTTTATCGAATCTTAAAGTTCCGCCTATTTTTATATAAGGGATAGCCTTGCGATAAACAAGTTTATAAATGCTGTTTGCATTCATCGACAGCATTTCGGCAACGTCTTTAATTTTTATCAGAGGCATTTTTTTACCTTTTAACTGTTTTTTAATTGATAAATAACCATATTACTGAAAGTAATCTCTACAATATAGACATTCCTCAAAGTAATAACGTTGCGCCTGAAACCCAAGAACCAAAAACCGACTACCAAGCCTATTAGATTTCTTGTTGGAAAGAAAAAATGAAAATGAGGAATTCTTTTTCCAACCAGAGCACCGCAGGTTAAATTGCAACGGCGAAGCGTTGCTGACTTGAGCAAAAGATTATTTTCTATTTCGTCTTTTAACTCCACATCGTAAAAATAAGTTTCTCGCTTTGATAGATAAGGTCGGATATAGTATAATATGATTATGGCAAACGTGAATAAAATGGAAAATAATAAAAAAGATTTCAGTATGAAACACCGTCATATAAATGCAGATATTAAAAAAAGCCTTTCTTTAGAGGCAATAGACGATATTATCTCCAGAGGCGATATGCCGGAATGGCTGGAACTAAGGAACTATGCCTTGCGTCATTCTGAAATACTGGATGATATAATAAGAATTTGCAGCCATTACATAATAGATCCTTATGAACAGAAATATCATTTCTGGTATAATTTAGCTTTATATCTTAAATCAAAGGAGATATAACCATGAAAAACGATAAAGAAGAAGATTGGGAAAACGTTATTTCAAATATAGCAAGAATTAACGATATTTTGCCAGACGCTATTATAGTAGGGAGAACTGCATCTGCTTTATATTCAGAACACAGAACATCACATGATACGGATCTTGTAATTAAAGACCTAAAAGAAAGATTTAACGATATATTATCAACACTTGAAGCCGTATCCGGATGGAAGACATCAAGAATTAGACCGCCGGTATTAATCCTCGGCAGCCTTAACGGCATTGAAACAGGCATAAGACAACTTATAAGGACTAAACCTTTAGAAACAACCGATATAGAATATAAAGGGCAAAAATTAACCGTGCCTACTCCGGAAGAAATCTTAAGAATTAAAGGTTTTTTAATACTTGCCAGAAATGCTACGCGCGATTATATCGATTTTGTAGCATTAGCCGATCATCTTGGGATTAAAAAAACTAATAAAGCTTTAACGAGTTTCGATGAATTATACCCTCAAGAAAATAAGGCTTCCGCTTTAAGACAACTTATTGTTCAATTAACGAAACCGATGCCTTACGATTTAAAAGAAACTGATTTGACTAAATACAAAAATCTTGATAAAAAATGGCAGGATTGGCAGAATATAGAAGAATATTGCAAAAAGATTACTATAAATATTTTCATAAATTATAATCCTAAATTAGAACAAACTCAAACTCCCAATCCTAAAGAAGACGCCTTTACAAAAGACTTAAACGAGACTATGCACATATGAGGGAAAACAGAGATATAAGAGATTATCTCAAAGACATAATAGCTAATATGAATTATGCCATTGATTTTTTACAAGATATATCTTACGAATAATTTAATGTATCGATTCAAAAGCGGTATGAAGTGAATTATTATTAATAACAATTTTAACGCCATAGGCAGCGCAAAACTTTCTTTATAATTTTGTCAATTAAAATTATTGTATTAATTTATTAGTTCATTATATAAGATAGTAAATCCTGCCGAATTTATTCAGGAAGTAAGTGAACTACCTTTTGCAAAACCAAACTCTTTTATATTTTAAAAGAAATTTAGCGTTTATATTGCATTATCTTATGCTGAATATTATAATTACAATAACAGCGTATATTTTATATGAATATTATGAGACTAGCTGCTTCTTAGTTTGATACTTCATATAATATCATAAGAATTAGAGAATTTATAGTTTTTTGACTATTGTTAAATTTAGGTGTATAAATGTATATACGGCTGCTATATAAATAAAATAAATGCCTATATAAAACAATATGTTTATCATATTCTCAGATAATAAAAATAGCAATAAAATAATTCAATAAAATTCAGCGAAATAATTAATGATAATAATTAAATAATTAATAATAATAATTAAAAAGGAGACTTGAAAAGATGGATACTGCTATTATCGACCAGGAATATCAAAAATTACAAAATGCAACGGACGGCGTGGAACAAACTATTAAAGAGCTTGCAGCAAAATTAAAACAGGCAAGGGACGCAGGCAATGATAATGCAAAAGAATGGATATTAGATCTTAAAGAAATTGCCGTCGCAGTCCAAAGCGAACAAAATCAAATGATCTCTTTTCTTCAAACTTTGCACGGTAATTTACCTCAGACACAAGAGGTTTTAAATAATCAGCAAAACGCCTATATGCAACAAAATCAGCAGATGCCTCAACAACAAAACGATTATCAGCAGCAGCAACAGCAGCAGGCTCCTCAGAGAAAAAAGGGGTTTTTTAGTTCCCTATTGGGCAGCAGTTTTGGTTCCGCTATTGAAATGGGAGCCGGCTTCGGTATAGGCGATGATTTAATCAACAGTATTTTATAAGTATGTACGTTATTTAATACCTGACATTCGGCTTTTAGATATTTATTTAAATATTCACTTAGATATTACGATATTGCGCAATGGCATATCATAACCAATAACTAAATAGCTTACATTACATCACTCTGCTATAAGAGCACAGTATAAGAGTATAATATAAGGGCATAATAGATAGTTAAATCTTTACCTGTATTTTATTGCGCAATATCTCTCGCCTATAGCGCATCGTTTGTATTATCCTGTTGCAACGCTTCTTTAATATTTAATAGTTAGTACTTAGTACTTAAAATTTAAGATCTAATTTAAAGATTTGATTTAAAGAGTTAACAAAAATATCCGCGCTGCTTGCTACAACTAACCTCTCGTGTCGGTATTATGCTAATTCAATTTTCTATTATTGCCGCCTTTTCCTCATATTTTGTTTTACCGAGCAAAAAAAAATGCTTAAATATTTTCTATTGCAGGATTGAGGTAAATTATATTGACTTTTAAGTCATTTTAAGAGACAATAATTTAAGAGCTATCAAATTTACGAGACAATTGCAAACCAGACAATAGGAAATTGCAAACTGATTTACGAGACAATTGCAAACCAGACAATAGGAAATTGCAAACTGATTTACGAGACAATTGCAAACTAAAAATAGAAAATTGCAAACTGAAAATTCAAGACTGTAAATATGTATATGAATTAAACAATTAAGCAGCAAGTTAATAAATAATGAGCAAAAGCAAATATTATAAATGGTATATTTTAATAATATCCGTGGTCGCTTCTTTTATGGCGATTTTAGATATTAATATAGTTACCGTCGCACTCCCAAAAATGATGTCTCATTACGGAGAAAATGCGACTAACATTGAATGGGTAATGATTGCCTACACCATAACCTATTCCATCGTTATTCTTCTTACCACATATACAAGCAAGAAATACGGATTAAAAATACCGTTTATAGTTTCTATTTTATTTTTCCTTTTAGGTTCAGCGCTATGCGGCATGGCTCCTTCTTTCAAATTTTTGGTTCTTTTTAGAGTAATTCAGGCAATAGGCGGCGCAGGACTCATACCCATTTCTTTAAATCTTCTTGCAAAATATTTTGAACCTAACGAAAGAGGCAAGGCAATGGGCATATGGACAATCGGAATTATGATGGCGCCCGCCATAGGACCTTTATTAGGCGGTTATTTCGTTGACTATGTAGATTGGAGAATGATATTTTATATAAATATTCCGGTAGGATTTATTTTATTGCTATTAACTATTGCAATTTTAGACAATGATATACCGGTAAAAAAATATATGCATAACTTTGATTATGTGGGATTTATATTTATAGGAATATTTCTGGGAACATTACTTTATGTGCTGAATGAAGGGCAAACTTTAGAGTGGAACTCACGCATTATCATAACCTTTGAAATTATAAGTTTTGCTTCTCTATTGTTATTTTTTATTAATGAAATATTTACTAAGTCGCCTATAATAGATTTTAGAATATTTAAAAATTATAATTTTGTAATGGGAAATATCGTCAGCATGGTGCGTTCTGCCGCGATATTTAGTTCAATGTTTATACTGCCTCTTTTTATCGAAAATATATTAAACTACAATGCAATGCGCGCCGGTATTCTGATGATACCGTTAGCTTTATCCGTTGCAGTTGTATCTCCTATTGCAGGCACTATCTCAGATAAAATAGGACCTAAATATTTGCTGGCTGCAGGGATGATTATTTTAGGATATTCAAATCTTGGTTTAGGAAATTTATCTTTAAACACGAGCATAGATTATATAGCTTGGAATCAGGTTCTGAGAGGAATCGGCATAGGTTTGATAAATGCACCGGTTATGAGTACAGTAATAAATTCTGTAGGATGGGATCTTATACCTGAAGCATCCGCATTATATAACGTGCTGTTTCAAGTAGGCGCTTCGTTCGGTATTGCAGGTATAGGATACGAGCTGGTAGTGCGCCAGATTTATCATCTAAACCAGTTTGCAAGGGACATCAGCCAAAAGTCTGCTTCAGCGCAATCAATGCTGAATTTTTTGCATAGCGATTTAATCAAAAATGCTCCTTCTTATTTTAGATATGGCTATTTTCCCACATATACAATGAAATTTTTTGATAATGTAATATATTTATATTCCGAGATAAGCTCGTTTGGAGATATTTTCGTTATTTTGGCGTATTTATGTATAATAGGATTATTATCCGCAATATTAATCAAAAACACTAAATATAATAAATAGTTCTGAATGGAGGTTTTAACCCAACTTTACCATAATTATCAGCAACACATTGATATTACTATATTTATGGGGCAATAAAAATGTCTATGGAGACTACAAAATAAACAATAAAATATAATAATGTCAATTGGTTATAATTTTAGAATAATAAAAGTGATGAAGTTGAGTTAAAAGTTTATAAGTCTATCCCCTTCTGATAAATCATGGACTGTTTTTGCATTTTCAAATTGAGAGGAGTAATTAAACTGAGCTATTCTTTCTTTAATTCCGTTTATATTGCAAGAATATTCACAAATATCAACCGATATATTGCTATTGTTTAGCAGACACTGCACAAACCATTTATCTTCAGTCAAAAGAACGCCCCTGTCGGTTAAAAAACATTTTATGCTGCAGCCTGATTTAACTGCTGAATCTATCAATAATTTTATATTTTTTTTATACCTATCATCGGTAATGATAAAAGCCAAACACTGCATTGCGGAATATCTCCACTAAATTTATTTGTTTATTTGTTTATTTGTTTATTTGTTTATTTGTTTATTTGTTTAGCGGAATGTTTATTGATATGCCTGATGTTAAAAATATATAAATGTTTTGAATTTTTAAATATTTTTTTATTATAAATTTTAAAATATTTTACGACATCGCTGTAATAAAAATAATTTGATACGTCATTCATAGAATTGCCGATATGCCCGCCTACGCCAGAACTAGTCAATTTAAAACGTTTATTGATATTTTCAAGATTCAAGTATGGCGCATCTGTAAAACCTGAACTGGAATATGACACTGTTTCAAGTTTCGCGCCGTTATAATTAATGTTGTTTTTTATTTGAGCCGCTATGAACGTAGGACCTGCATTGTAAGCTAAAAGAGCAAGCCTTAAGCTTCCAAATCTATAAATAAGGCTCAAAAGATAAAGCGAACCCAGCTTAACATTCAGCATAGGATTTAATAAACTGCTTGCAGGGAGATAATTCAGATAATACGGATTCTTCGCGATTTTTGTCTTAATACTATATTTTTTAATAAAATAAAGCGCAGTAACCGGAGTTACCTGCATAAGCCCAACCGCCCCGACGCTTGAAAAAGAACTATTATAAAAAGAACTTTCAACTCTTATTACAGCGAGTATCAAAGCAGGATTTATTTTATACTTACTGCTGATATTAAATATGACGTCAGCCAATTTAATATCTGTTTTTTTAGACAGTCCAGAATCATATGAGTTAATGATATTAAATACTGCTGTTTTTTCCATATCAATTTTAATTTTAGCTTTGAGAACGGCAACTTCTTTTTGTTCTTTAATATAATTAAAATAAACAGGCATAAAATAATTCTTAATAAATATTGCAGTCATAATCAATACAAAACTCATCACAATATAAGGAATCAGCAGCTTAATTTTTATCTTGGAAAATACAGATGAAAATATCAATCTGACTTGCAATACCTTTTGAAATAGTTTTTTTATATTGCTGAATTTTACTTTTTGGAAATTTTTCATAATTTGCTTTTTTTATTTTTAAATAGTATAATTAAACATAAATAAAGTTAATAAAAAAATAATATAAAATTGGCATAAATTATATAAAATTCTTTTTTTAACAGCTATACAGCTAAAAATAATATTTTTTTTACACAAAAACATTATTAATAATAGAACTTGTACTTTTTCTATATCAAAAATAACATAATTTTTACAATAAGTCAAATTTTGTTCGCAATTTGTCCGTAAAATGAGTTCCTTATTAATGTTTTAGGTGCTGATTTTAGATAAATTTAATTAGTTTTAATCAAATTTATTATATTTATCTTAATTCCCAATGAAAAATATCAATTATCTTTATTCTCTGCTAATTATTTAATCGATTCAGAGAAAAAATGACAATGACAATTATAAATTTTTTCTATTGCAAGATTAAGAATTGACTATTATAATTGACATATATTAAATTATATTATTTAATAGAATGTGATATATAACGGCATTTATACTGTTATTATATTATTATCGTCGTTATAATAATTATCATTGTAGTTTTTTTATAATTTATAAGATGTTGTTAATTTCTATATATTCTATATTCTTATATTTTATATGTTCTATAATATTCTATAAATTCGTTATATTGTCTATGTATGTGTATGTACATGTATAAATATGTATAAAAGCAAATTTAAGCAAATTCTTTATATTGTGTATTATCAGTTTTCTTCATTTAAAGATTTTAAATTTTGATTCAATTTCTTAATGAAAGTTAAATTTAATAAAAAAATTTAAGGAGAAAAAAAATGCCAGAACAAAAAAAAATGTCAATTATTGCAATACATGGAACCTTAGATATGGCTTATCCGCCGCTTATCCTTGCTTCTACTGCTGCAACGCTTGATATTCCGACGACTATATTCTTTACATTCTATGGGTTAAACATCTTAAGGAAAGATGTCGGGACAGCCTTAAAAGTTGCTCCGTTAGGCAACCCTGCTATGCCTATGCCTGTTCCAAACATTATCGGCGCAATCCCGGGCATGACCAATATGGCTACTTCTATGATGAAATCCATGATTAAAAAACACGGGGTGGCAACCATTCCTGAACTAATCAGTTTATGCCAAGAAACAGGAGTAAAATTTATCGCATGTCAAATGACTGTAGACCTTTTTGGATTTAAAAAAGAAGACTTGATTGACGGTATTGAATACGGCGGAGCCGCTATGTACATGGAAGATGCTTCTACATCCGATATTACCCTCGCTTTTTAATATTGCCGCGGTATTTATATAGTATTTTATAGTGCGTAAAATGCTATAATATTTCAGAATTTAGAAATCAGCGTATATTATATTTAAAAATTTATATGCGTTGATTTCTATTTTTAATGATAACAATAAAAAACTAAACGGTAATCTAATCTAAATAGTTATTGACAATTCAAATATATTAAAATACAATTATATATATATTTAGGTAGTGAATTATTTATATTATACAATGTATGCGCCTAAGAATTTTATCTTAATTATCAGCTGGAATAAATAAAATAAAACCTATAATAATAATTGATTTAATTTTAACTAAATTTAAATTAATTTTAATCTTTCCAAAATACTAAAATGGAATCAGAAATATCTTTTGAAGAACAAGCAGAACTTTTAAAGACATTAGGACATCCGATCAGATTAAAAATCATAGAAGTTCTGATTACTAATCAGTCTTGCGTTAAAAATATATGGGGGAGTCTCGGTTTGCCCCAAGCCACGGTTTCGCAGCATCTCGTCGCATTAAAAAATAAGGGCATAGTCAGCGCAAAAAGAGACGGAGTTATGATGTGCTATAAACTAAACGATGACGTTATTGAAAAAATATTTAATATTTTAAAAGAATATAAAACAAAAAAATAGTTATAATCCTTATTTATAATTTACCTCTTCTTTTGATATCGGTTTAATTTATTTTTTGTTTTCGTAATGCGTAATTCAAGCGCATAATTCAAGCAATTATTGTAATTTTATTTATTTTTTTTATTTTACTTACATTTGTTAATCCTCGCCTGTTAATTCTTATTTTATTTTTCTTTTTATCATAAATCAAAATTAATTTAAATATTTAAAAAATTGCTTGCATATATCTTATTATTGATATATATTAATTTATATAGATTGTGTATGGGTTATGTAAAATTTTAATCAAAATAATTTAATAAAATACTAAAAAAATGAAAATTGAAATGGAAAATACCGGAAGAATACCTAATTATAAAATAAGTTTTTTATTATTTGCTATAATATTTACCGGCGTATTTTTAACAATATTACTGAATTTCGTGAATAATGCCGAAGCAAGTAAAGATTTAAAAACTGCTTCGTTCTTTAACGTTCCTTCGAGGAATTCTCTTTCCTTAAAACAGGCTTTTTTGTACGCGTTGAAACATAACAAGCTTATCAAAATTGCCAAATATAAATTGCAATCCTCTGTATATGAGGAGAATGAGGCTTTTAGCGGATTTTTGCCAAAAATTAATTTTAATGAAATCTATATGAATACAAATAATCCTCTTTACGCTTTTGGAAACATTTTAAACCAGAGAGATCTTACAAACCAGAATACAGACTATTATTTTAGTCCGTCATTTTTAGACAATCCCGGAATGATTCAAAATTATGAATCAAATTTTCAGATTGAAGAACCTATATTTATGGGCGGAAAAATTTATCTCGGGTATAAGAGGGCTGCTCTCAATAAAGACGCATTAAAGAAAAATTTAACGGAATCTCAGCAAAAAGTATTATACGATGTAGCAAAAGCTTATTATTCAGCAGATTTAGCATTAAAATATGTACATCTCATGAAAAATATGGTTAAAACTATGCGGGTATATAAAGATTTAACTATAAATTTGTACAAACAGGGACAGGTTGTCTCGTCGGATGTTTTAAGGGCTAAAGTGGCTCTTGCTTCAATGAAGGAAAAATTAATGGCTGCAGATAAAAATTACAGGCTAGCCCTTTATTATTTAAACATCACTGCAGGTATCCCGATTAATACAGAATTTACTTTATCGACTGATCTAAAATTTAAACCGTTTAAAAAAATAATATCTGTAAAAACCTTACAGAGTAAAGCCTTTAAATATCGCCCTGATTATAAAGCTATGTCTTTAAATAAAAAAAATATGGCTCTCGGGATTACAGAAGCTGAAGGAAAATTTTTGCCGAAAATATCCGCTGCCTATAATTATTACAGCAACGCTCCGACTTTTCATCCGGGTGATGCTTACAGCTACATGTTTACCGTTATGTTTCATTTTAATATATTTTCGGGGATGTATGATTATAATAACTTAGAAAAATCTAAAGCGGCATTTAATACTGCTGCCGAATATAAAAGTTTATTTAAAGATAAAATTGAAATGCAGGTACGCAATGCGTATTTAAAATATAAAACAGATTTAATCAATACTAATGTTGCAAAATTAGCAGCGTTAAATGCGAAGAAAACCCTTAAAATAACAAAAAACAGGTATGATGCAGGCATCACTACATTAATTAATTTAGACAGAACGCTTGATGATTATAAACAGGCAAGATTAAATTATATAAATAGTTTATACAAACTTGACCTTGATAAATATTATATAAAATTTGTAACAGGAACGATTTAATATTAATTTTTACTTCTATTATATTATATATCTATATTTATTTATTGTATATGGTATATATAAATATATAAAATGCGGGCAACAGTTAATTTAGACTCATGCCCGCAATTATTATTTTAAATATAGATTATTTGTCAGCTGTTTTCTAACTTTAAATATAATATTTAAGAATTTTTAAATTTAAAATGTCTGCCTATATATTTCCTGTTTTTTTTATTTATCTTTTTTAGATCAAAATTAGGATTTACATCTTTAACCGGTACCGCATTTATCCAATCCCATGTATTGCCTAAATAAATAGTACCTCCTACTATAGTCGGATTAACAATGCCAAAACGTCCTCCAACGTGATAGAAACCAATTTGATGACCGTTGTTAGGATTAACCGCATAAATATCCGGACCGCTAGAAATATATAAAACACCGTGGTAATATGTCGGCGCTCCCCGTCCTGAGCCTGCAGGACCAGGATTAGGCATATGCCATGCCCATTTTACTTGCCCTGTATATAAATTAATAGCCTCATAGTCTGAAGTGACAGGCGAACCCACATATACAATATTATCATGAATCATCGGTACACCGCCTTTAAAAGCAGGAATCTTAGGACCGCGCCCCATATTGTCCGTCCATAATACCTTGCCCGTCTTGGCTTTAAAAGCGCGCACAATGGTTTCTAACGTCGCTTTTCCATTTATTTCTTTAGGATTTGCAACTGCATCCATTATAACAATTCCCCCTGCAACTGCCGGAGAAACATCGCCCATTCCGGTATTGCTGGCGCCGGGAATATTTCCTTTCCACAACACTTTGCCATTTAAAGTATTAAGGGCGTAAATCCCTGATATTACAGACATTGATACATAGACCATATGGTGCCATATAGCCGGACTTGACATATTGGCAATGCCGCCTACATAAGTCGTCCATTCTTTCTTTCCAGTCTTGGCATTAATGCGGTCAATATTACCGTTTCCGGTACTTATAAACAAAGAACCGTAAGCATATGCAGGGGTTGGCATAGCATCTCCTTTCGTCGGAAAATACCATAACAATTGACCATTTTTTCTGTTTAGGCAATATATGCCATTAAAGCTAATATCTACACCTCTGCCTGCGGACGCCGGGTCTTTAATAAAGCGCATAACGTTGTCAAAATTAAATCCGACGCTGCCGGCTGATACATAAACACGATTGCCTATTACCAACGGATTCCCCATTAAATTATTTCCTACAGGACTTACGCGCCAGATTAATTTGCCTGTCTGCGCATTTACGGCATATACAAACATATCATCGCTTTCAGCATAAACAACACCTTTAACCATTGATACGCCCAAAGAATTTCCTAAAAACTGAGTCTGCACCGCAAGAGATTCTTTGATTCCATTTATATTTGCGCCAAAAGGTTTGCTATCACTTAACGACCATGCACGTGCTTCAGGAAAATTCCATCGTACGCCGTCTATTATCCATGACGGAGCAAATAAACTTACATTAAAAGCGGCATTGTGATCAGGACTGCCGTATGCATGAGTCCAAGCAGCAGGTCCTACAATATTTTTGCCTTTTGGGGCGTTTTGCGGCAAATATAGCGGTGCAAATGGACTATCAGGATCAAGAGTATTGCCAATCGGATCCATTGGAACTTTATTATGCGCCGCAAAAACATTTGATGCAGAAAATACTGAGAACATAAAAATAAATAGTCCGAACGCCGCTAACAGCGCAAAACTAATCTTATTTTTTATAATTATTTTTTTAATCATATAATTTGTTCCTTTTAGCTATTATTTTAAGTTGTTGGTTTAAATTTTACTTTAAGTTATTACTTTTATAGTATATTTTATCAATTTCGTTAATTAAATATTTTTTAGATAAAACTATCCTGTTATTGCAGAATTAAAGGATTTTACAAAATAAAAAGATATAGTTTTAGTTAGATAAAATAGGCGCAGGCGGCGTTCAGAAATTAAATAAATCAGCCATTATTTCGCAAACCCGCCCGCATTTGAACATTTCATTTAAGGCAATTATAATAATTTTTTTAAAGGTATTGCAAAAGTGTAATTGTAACTATTGCTCACAAAAACTGTTTTACCGACTATAACAGGATTTACAAGACCAAATCTCCCTCCTGTGTAATATCTTTTTAGCAGTTTGCCGGTATTTGCATTATATGTGAAAATATATGCTCCTGCAGCAAGAATTAATTTATTTCCGTATATAACAGGATTTCCTCTTCCTCCTCCGGCTGTTTTAGGCGGCACTGAGACAGTAGGAATTTTTGAACTCCATAGCACTTTTCCTGTAAATTCATTTATCGCATAGATCTTGCTTGTCACCGGCGAACCTACATATATTCTTCCGTCGTGAATAACTGGAACACCGCCTTTGAATGCAGGAGGAACATACCCCTTTCCTAAAAGATCTACCCATTTAACCTTGCCGGTAGAAGCTTTTATAGCTACAATAGCGCTGTTAAGCATTCTTGTTTTTCTATTAAAATTCACTATGGTATCCTGAATTACAAGATTGTGTTTCTGGTCAACGGCAGGACTGACATCCCCCATACCTGTGTTAAACGGTTTATATTTCTTGGGGAGCACTGCTTGCCATGCGGTTTTGCCATTTTTAATATTAAATGCTACAATTTTGCCGAAAGGCTGTTTTACTAAAGTAAATCCGATAATCCCGATTACTTTTTTATTTGGCATAGTATAATAATTAGTTGAACTCATCGAAGTAAAAGATGATACTCCCGCATATTTTTTCCAGATAATTTTACCAGATTTAGCATTTAAAGCATAAATATGACCTGAACCATTCGCAAATATCAACATATTATCAATATATAGAGCCGTCGGCATAACTTCTCCGGCAGTAAAACGAACCCATAAAAGTTTTCCGGAATAAGCGCTGAAAGCATAAACTCCGCCGTAGCCGTCTCCCCTTCTTATATTTTTTAAATTATGGGTAAGTATTGCAAAAGGTCCGTTCGCACCGCTAAAAGCGGCATTGCCTATTGTAATATAAACTACGCCGTTAACCGTTAAAGGAACTGACATAACAGAACCTGCCGTTGTAGCTCTCCATATAAGTTTTCCGGTTTTGGCATTGACGGCATACAGCATATCGTTATTTGAAGGAATATAAACAATTCCGTTATAATAACTCACGCCGACGGAATCTCCCACAAATTGCGTAAACATAACGGCGCCTCTTGTTTTGCCGAGAACATCCACGGAGGGAAATAATCCTTTTAGAGAAATAGCGTCATACTGTTTATATTTCCACGATACTGCGGGAAAATTCAAATTCAGAATCGAATTATGGTCTCTAAATTTGTTAAATACAGTCCAATTGCCCGACGCCGCAGGATTTACAGGTCTATTTTCCGGCAAATACTTAACCTCCGTCCACATGGGCAAAGGATTTTTGCCGTAAGTATAATAAGTCGTTTTATACAATGTTTTATTATCGCTTTTATATGTAACAATCTTAGCTTTCATTGCAACGCCGCTTAAATGAGACGTCAAAACAACTTTTTTCCGTGTTACGTTAATCTCCCTGGCAGATGCTGCAGATTTTATAAAACCTACATAATAAACCGCCGCTGCGGCAGCTGCTGCAATCAGAGCGATTATTAAAAAAGTAAACTTTTTTTTCATGATACCTCCAATTTATTTAAATTTAATTAAAATTACATTATTAATGTTTGCTACTATTTACCATTATACTATATAAACTATGCAGACAAGTTATTAAAATAATATATAGACGTTACTGCGATTTATCATTATATTATATAAATACTATATAAATACGGAATAATCGACTATTCTGATTTTTGATTTAGATTCAATATTATTTTTAATAAATTAATATACGTCTAAAAATTTTTTGCTCCATATATATTTATTTTGTCTTCCGTAATATTTAATAAGCAATTTATATGCCAATAATTTTATGCAGAGAAATAAAAGAATAACAAGGGGAAACCGTTAAAAATATTCTTTAAAAATCTGCTTTGTCCATTTTAGACCGTTTTTTGCCCATATTTGGACAAATTAATAATTAATTTATTTCATAAAAACAATTTATAATATTGCAATAATAATATAAAATAAAGATATATGAAAAATTTTATTAAGAATTTAAGTATCAAATGGAAAATATTAATAAGCTCGTTCATTGTTCTTTTTATAACTATTTTTTTAAGCGATCTTATATCATTATTCACTATATATAATACATTACTATACAGAACCGAATTAAAAAATTACGCCGATGCTAAAAATTTAGTATCTAAAATTAAACACGCAATCATATCCCGCAATATTAAAGATTTACGATATAATCTAAAATATTATCCTGCAAAAACATTAAAAAATATTACTATATACAACAATAGAGGTTTTCAGTTATTTTCTAACAATTATATATTTCCAAAAGTCGTATCTTTGCCTTTTAACGATAAAAAATATACATCAGACAAATATTTTATAAAAAATATTTACGATAAAAAAAAATTAATCGGCGTTGCCGCTGTCTCATTTAACACAAAAAGAGAATCTGAAATTATAAATAAAAGAATCTTATGGGCTGCTGCAAGATTTTTTATCATAGGTTTTATATTTATCTTAATCGGCTTAATATTGCTAAATTTTATTGTTCTATTTATAATAAATCCGCTCATTGACCTTAATAAAAATATTGATAAAATCAAAAATGGAAATTATGATATAAATATCAAAAGCGAATTTCACGATGAAATAGGCAATATCATTAATGCGTTTAATTCAATGGCTTTAAGCATAAAAGAATATATAATAACGATTGAAAAGCTAGCTAAAGAGAAAGAGGAATTAAACTGCATGGCTTATATAGGAGAAATGTCGTCAATGGTTTCCCATGAAGTAAAAAATGCTGTCTATATAATAAGTTCCGCAAATAAATATATTAAAAATGAAATAGAGAGTAATCAAGCGTTAGAGCTAGTAAATATAATAGACAAAGAGTCGGACAGACTAAATAATCTTTCGGTAAGCTTTATGAATTTTGCAAAAATCGGCGGCTCAGAATTATCAAAAATCAGACTTAATGAATTGATTTTGAAAACATTAGATTTGCTTAATTATGAAATCAAGCAATTAAATATTGAAATAAACACTGATTTACAGGATAATATTCCGCAGATAGACGGAAACGAGGATATGCTTAAACAGGTCTTTATAAATATTATTATCAACGCAATTGACGCAACCGCAAATATTGCAAATGGAAAAATTTGGATATTAAGCTATTTTGATAACAATAACGATACGATATATTTGAACTTTGAAGATAATGGTGCCGGCATACCCGAAGATAATATGAAAAAAATATTTAAACCTTTTTTTACTACTAAAAATTCAGGGACAGGATTAGGACTCGCAATTTCATATAAAATAATTAATATTCATAAGGGGGTGATAGAGGTAAAAAGAGAAAAAGGAAGAACTATTTTTTCAATACAATTTAAACCTTCCCACAGTAATAATTAAAAATTTTTATATTTTTTACCACTAAATTTTATTATTAAATCAAGTCTAATTATATCGATAATAATGTTTTAAAATATTAAGCAATATTAAGCTATGAAAAAAATTTTGCTAATCGATGATGAAGAAAATTTGCTAAAAACAATAAGTTTAAATTTAGAAAAATTTAACTTTAAGGTAACTTGCGCCGTGAATATTAAAACGGCAATACAAATCTTTAATAATAATAATTTTGACGTAATACTATGTGATTTAAAAATAAAAAATAGCATCAGCGGCATAGATTTTTTAGAAATTGTTAGAAAAAAAGACCCGGATATTATTTTTATATTAATTACTGCTTACGGGAATATAGAAAACGCAGTGAGGGCTATGAAAATGGGGGCGAACGACTTTATAGTAAAACCTGTTGACATTGAAGGATTAATAGATAATATTAAAATACTTTTAAATAAAAAAAATCCGCAGCAAAATAAAATTGAACCCCCAAAATTATTTAATGTAAATTTAATTTATAACAGTAAAGCAATAAAAAATTTAATTGAAGAGGTCGGTTTAATCGCAACATCAAACTCAAATGTTTTGATAACAGGGGAAACCGGAACCGGCAAAGAATTGATTGCAAAAATAATCCACGAACTCTCCGGCAGAGAAGGAGAATTTATAGGTTTAAATTGCAGCGCTTTCCCATCAGATTTGTTTGAAAATGAATTATTCGGTCATGAAAAAGGTTCATACACCGGAGCGGCAAATTCGCAAAAAGGCAAATTAGAAATTGCAAAAGACGGAACAATTTTTTTAGACGAGATTGGCGAAATGCCTTTATTGATGCAGTCTAAATTGCTGAGGGTGCTGCAAGAAAGAGAATTTAATAAAATAGGTTCAAACGAAAAAATTAATTTTAACGCAAGAATTATAAGCGCAACAAATATTAATTTAGAAGAAGCCATATTTCAAAAAAAGTTTAGGGAAGATTTATTTTATAGAATTAATGTATGCCATATAACAATACCTCCTCTTAGAGAAAGAAAAGAAGATATTCCAAAATTAGCAGATTATTTTATTGAGAAGTATTCAAAATTAAATAATAAAAACATTAAATCAATTTCACAGGACGCGCTGAATGTTCTTCTTGATTACAGTTATCCCGGCAATGTAAGAGAATTAGAGAATATAATAGAAAGGGCAATAATTATTACTTTATACGATTCCGTAGAAATATCTAATCTGCCGCGGCATTTAACGCAAAAAGACATAAATTTCAAAAATAATACAGATAAATTTTCTAATTATACAAAGTTAATAAATTTTGAAATAGATATGATACGTTCCGCTTTGGAAAATAATGATTATAATCAAACAAAAGCTGCTGAAGAACTGGGAATTTCAAGAAAAAAACTAATTACAAAAATAAAAAAATACAACTTATAGGTAAACTTATGTAAAAATATGAAACTTATAGGTAAACTTCTATAAAAATATCAATAGATATATACATATATGTTGATTAAAATATATCTATTAAATGTTGAAAACTTATTATAATTACAGTATAATAAATATGTAGTGTATGATTTATTGATTTGCTATTTTTAATTATAACGGAGGTACTTAAACAAGATGCCGATTTACGAATATGAATGTAAAAAATGCGGTAAAACTTTCGAGGTTTACCAGAGAATTACCGAAACAAGCAAAGACGTAAAATGTCCTGTGTGCGGCGAACCTGATCCGCAAAGGAAGATAAGCGCATTCAGCAGCTGCGGAACAAGCGGTTCGGATGGTTATTCCGGCGGAGGCTGTTCTTCGGGCGGGCATAGCAGCGGGTTTGGCTGAGCGTAATTTAAAGGCAGTTTGCCTTTCTTTCTTTAAGCTCAGATTAAATAGAAATAAACAAAATAGAAATAAACAAAAATAATTAAGCTGAATAATTTAAATAAGTTTTGAGCAAGCTCATCAGCTTAATCAATCTCTTAATGTTGCTATTAATCTTTTAGGATTCAATAAAAGATTAATAGCATCTTCTATATTACCTATAATAATGTCGCAGTGAAGCGCTGCTTTCAAAGAAAGTCCTTCGAGCCCCATTATTCCGATACCGATAAACCCTTGTTTAAACATGGCGTAATCATTGTACCCGTTACCTATCACGACGGTTTCGGAGTATCCTAATTTATAAACTATATCTTTCTTCTTTTCTGCAGAATTTTCACCGTCAATAATATATAATTTTACATTTAAATCTTTAACCGAATCAGCTGCGCTGCCGAATGTATCTGATGTAATAATGTATATATCCGCATTTTTTGATAATTCAATAAGGAGACGCTTTACGGAATCTTTAATAACGCCGTCTTCAGCCAGTGTTCCGTTCATATCAAAAACTACATTTTTTATAGCAGCATCGGCATTACCCGGAATATTTAACCTTATCATAATTAATTTATCCCCCGCGTATAAATTTATTATATATTTTACCACTTTTAATCAGGAACAGACACAATTTTACATTTATCAGGTACAGATACTATTTTTTATTAAGGATAGACACCTTTTAAATATTAAATATCTATATTAAATTAAATTAAATAGTTTTATATTAAATTACATATTTATAAAATTTTCTACAAGCGATAGTTTTTTTACCCTATTGTAAAGACTTTCCAAATCATCAAAAAATTCCTTTTTACCGCTTTTTCTTATTGAAAGCTCATATTTATTTTCTTTAACTGTTTTATTTCCTACTATTATTTTAAGCGGAATTCCAATAAGGTCATTATCTTTTAATTTAACACCCGCCGATAATTTTCTGTCATCGTATAAAACATCTAATCCTGATTCCAATAAGTCTTCATATATTTTATCTGCAATATTTTTCACATTTTCGTCATTAGGATTTAAAGAAACGACGGAAACAGTAAAAGGACTGATTGAAACAGGCAGATTAATGCCGTTTTCATCGGAAAAAATTTCTATAAGCGCCTGAAAAGTTCTTCCCACGCCGATGCCGTAGCAGCCCATGACAAAATTCTTTTTTTTGCCGTTTTCATCAAGAAAACCGGCATCCATAACCGATGAATATTTTTCTTCTAATTTAAAAATGTGTCCCAATTCTATTACATTCCTGACATTTAGACGACCTGCGCACCTTATGCATATATCGCCGTCTTTGACTGTTCTTATATCAGCAACAATATCCGCCGTAAAATCCCTTCCCGGTTTAACATTTGCCATGTGAAAATCTTTTTCATTCGCCCCTGTCAGCCAGTATTCCTGCGCCTGTATTTCTTCATCAATAATTATAAGTTTTATATTTTTAAGACCGAAAGGTCCTGCAAAACCGCATGGCGCTCCTGTTATTTCCTCGACGTCCTGTTCTTTGGCAAGATTAAGCTCTTTGACTTCGGCTATTCTTTTTAGCTTATGTTCGTTAATTTCTCTGTCGCCCCTGACCATTGCAGCTATAAAACCTATTTCAGTCTCATAGATTATAGTTTTTGCAAAACTTTCGGAGCCGATTTTCAAATATTCGCTTACTTCATTAATGGTCTTTTTATCCGGAGTTGCAAGTTTTGTCATTCTCGGCTGCCTGCATGCCTTTAAAGGCTCAGGAAAATAACCGACGGATACGGCGGATTCTAAAGAACTGCTGTATCCGCAATTATTGCATATTGCAATTTTATCTTCCCCGTATTCACTAACCACCATAAGTTCTTCTGAGTATGACCCGCCTATTTCTCCGGAATCGGCTTTTATAAAAATAAAATCAAAACCAAGGCGTTTGAATATATTAGTATATGCTTTTTTCATTTTTCTGTAGCTTTCGTCTAGCCCTTCTATATCCGCATCAAAACTGTAAGCATCTTTCATAATAAATTCTTTAGCCCGCATAAGACCGTATCTCGGGCGCATTTCATCTCTGAATTTCAAATGTATCTGATATAGTGTGAGAGGAAGCTCCTTATAAGATTGGATATTTTTGCCGGCTAAATCGGTAATGACCTCTTCATACGTCGGAGCAAGACAAAAATCTCTATCCTGCCTGTCTTTAAATCTTAACAATTCTTTGCCGTAATCTTTATCTCTCCCGGATTGTTTCCATAAATCAAGCGGCTGAACAAACGGCATCGAAAGCTCAATAGCGCCGGCATTATTCATTTCTTCTCTTATTAAATTTTCTAATTTTTTTACTGATTTGTACCCAAGCGGCAAATATGCATAAATCCCGCCGGAAAGCTGCCTTATATAGCCGGCTCTGAGCATAAGTTTGTGACTCTGAAGAACCGCTTCCTTAGGGTCTTCTTTTAACGAAGGTATAAAAAATTGTGAGTATCTCATATAATTTTTTCTCCCGTTATATTTTCAATTTCATTTATTAAAGCATCCATTATCTCGCTATTATCATACTTTCCGATAATTTTCCCGCCGGAAAACAATACCGATTTTCCTTTTCCGCCGGCAATACCCACATCTGCATGCATTGATTCTCCCGGACCATTGACTACACATCCCATAATTGCAACTTTAATATTGGCCCTGACAGATGCAGTCTTCCTTTCGGCTTCTTTCGCCAGACCGACTATATCAATTTCGGCTCTGCCGCAAGTAGGACATGACAGCAGTTCAACACCTTCTTTTCTTAAACCTAAATCCCTTAAAATATGAAATCCTGCAATTACTTCCGTAACAGGATTATCGCTCAATGAAACCCTTATTGTATCGCCAATTCCTTCATAAAGCAAAATACCTATACCTATACCTGATTTTATTGCTCCGGCAAATGCAGTGCCTGCTTCTGTAATACCCACATGCAAGGGATATTCCACTTTAGAGCTTAATAATTCATAAGCTTTGACGGTCGTCAATACATCAGTTGATTTCAAAGATATTTTAATATTATAAAACGATTCATTTTCTAATATAGCAATATGCGCAAGTGCGCTTTCTACCATTGCCGATGAAAAATCCCCGTTATATTTATCAAGCATACCCTTTTCTATTGAACCGGAATTAACCCCTATTCTGATAGGAATTTCATTATCTTTGCAAGCGCGGACGACTTCTCTTACCTTTATTTTATCGCCTATATTGCCCGGATTTATTCTTAGTCCGGACACTCCCGCCTCAATAGATTTTAAAGCTAAAACATGATTGAAATGAATATCGGCTATAATCGGAATATTAACATTTTTTATTATTGTCTTAAGCGAATCCGCTGCTTGAACGGTATTAACCGTTACCCTGACTATATCGCATCTATATTTTTCAATGTCTTTTATTTGAGAAATAGTCGATTCAGCATCTTCGGTATTTGTATTGGTCATTGTCTGCACAGATACTGGATTGTCTCCGCCGACACAGACATTGCCGACTTTAATTACTTTAGTATGTTTCCTTTTGATCATTGCCATCTGCAATCTCTGCATATTTAATTGATTAATTGGATTAATTGAGGACAGACGTATATTTTTTAGAAAAAGTAATTAACCGCCATTATTTAAAAATTAGGATCCGTCTCTAATGAATAAGTTATCTCACTACATCGTAATATGACGGCAGATAACGTATCTATTAACTTTATATTTACCGGTTTTGAATACTTTATCTCACTACATCGTAATACGACGGCGGTTTAAAAAAATACCCTTTAATCCATTCGAATGTAATTTTCAAATAGCCGACTGTTTCAAATCTTCTCATAGAAGTAACGGCACTTATATCTCCAAAATATTTAAATTTAGCGTGCTCATTTAATGCCAATTTGATAAACTTAAGATCTTCTCCGGCAGGCATATTTTCATCAAAACCTTTTACTTTATCGTATATTTCTCTATGGCAAAATATAAGCGCCATGGAAGTTTTTGAAATTATATGCGCAATATTATTGCAAAACATAAAAATTCTTGCTTTTATTGATTGAATATCAGGATAAAGCTTGGAGGTTCCGATAATATTTGTGCTATTTTTTAAAGAATCTAATTTCTTAATAAAACCTTCATTTAATAAAGTATCAGCGTCTAAAAATAATAAAACATCACCCCGCGATGCTTTTGCGCCTATATTTCTGGCATCCGATACCCCCTTAAAATTGCCTGCAATCATATTCACTTTCGGGTGCTGACCAACTATATCCTCTGTGTTATCTTTACCTTTACTTACAACCACGGTTATTTCGCATAAAATTCTGTCGGAAGTTTCGGCAGCTATTGCTTTTAAGTCGGTATTTTTATTAATGTAAACTACATCCTTCTGATTTAAAATTTTTTCTAAAGAAACGCCTATATATTTCGCCTCTTCATGAGCCGGTATAATAATAGAAACCATAATTTTAATTTTTTAAAATATTTGCAGTTTTGCTTATTGATTTAATTATAATAAAATTAATTAGTCCGTTAGATATATTAAGCCGATTTAATTACAATAAGTTATTCGTTTGCCTGATATATTATCAATTAACAATCCATATATAACTCGTCTGTCGCATTGATAATGAAAAATAATAAGAGTCTGTTTAAAAAGTATTAAATATAATATAAACTAACTATATTATAACTTAGTCTAAATATATTAGTCTAAATATATTATAAATCAATTACGGCTCAGCCCTATTTCCTTAAATAAATTTTCAACACTTTTATCGGTTTTCCAAGGCGGTGTAAATCCTGAATAATTTTTTGCCGTTTCAAGACCTTGATTGATATTAATATTTTTTTGTTTCTGCGAGTAAAATTTACCCGTTTTTTTTAAGTGATGAGCGAGATACAGCTGTTCGGTCTGACCAGGCGTCGGTATAAAAAAGGCTTTCTTGCCTATTTCGGCAACATCCATTATGGTCGTATATCCAGACCTTGACACAACCATTTTTGCCCTGTTCATCAACTCGTCCCTTCTTTTTTTTTCCAGAAAAGAATAAATAACGGTATTTCCTAACGTCTCCTTCTTATATTCTCCGGGTTTTCCAAGGGAAACGGCGATATTGCCTTTTAAATTTTGCAATTGAGACATAATTTGTTTTTCTAACAATGTCCTTGTCGGTTCCGGTCCTGATATAGAAAAAAGATAATCTATATCTTCTTTGATATCAATCTGTTCAAAATCTGATAAAATTCCTATATACTTAACTCGGTCGCTATTAAAATAATGCAGATTATGCGATAAGTCACCGGATAAAGAATTATTTTCGTAGTCGGGAATTATTATTTTATCAAATTTATTTATAAGAAAATGATTCAAATATTCAGTTATAATTTCAGCCGGCAATATTCTGAAAGGAGCTATAAATCTCGGTTGATGAAATATCAGATATGACGGAATATCCTTGCAGTAAGAACCGAACCTTGAATCTGAAATTATTATATCAATTTTTCTTTTTTTAACTAAATCTATTACTTCTATATTCTCTTGTTTTATTACATTTAAAATAGCAGGCGCAGTTTTTAAAAATCTTAAGGCAAAACCTATCTTGTCCGAATAAGGCGACGGATATTCTGTCGAAGCTATAAACTCGCATTTATCACGAAGTTCAGACTTTAATAATGCAAGACTTCTTCCGCTGGTATATATGATAACTTCATTTGACTCATTGATCAAACGCCTTATTACAGGCAGCGACCTGGTAGCATGTCCTAAACCCCAGCTGCACATAGAATAAAATATTTTCATATTTTTTCAATATCTTTTTTAAAGAAATTTATTCCGTAATGGGGCAAAATAATAAATGAAAACCCTACAATCGTTAGATTTATAATTCTCATGATAAGACTGAACGTAAGTCCTATATCAGAACCCATACCAAGCAAATCAAACAATCCCACTTGCGATAATTCATACGTTCCTGCAGAGCCGGGTGCTAATGGTAAAGCAAAAACAAGCATTGACACTGCAAACACGAGCAGAGTTTTAGAAAACCCCATATTTATTCCGAGATAATGAACAAGCAGCCATATCTGCAAAATAAGGATTATTGTAACTAATAAACTTAAAAACACGCTGAGCAAAAGATACTTGACGCCTTTTGTAAAAAAAAAATGCATCTCTTTTTCTAATTCGTTAATCTGAGATGTAATCTTGGTTATTATTTTATTTAAAAACTTAATTTTAGATAAATTAATTAAAACTTTAGTAAAAAATCTGTTGTCTATTATAGGATTTAATAAAAAAAATAATGTAATAACTCCGATAAAAATACCTGCAATAAATAAAAAAAACCATATCTCGGGAGGCAGATAAAAATACTTAAACCCTAAAATAAGTCCAAGATAAATAAAAACTAAAAAAACCGAGAACTCTACAACCTTCGATGCAAGTCCTGCGGAAAATCCCTGCTTAAACTCAAGCCCTTTTTTTTTCTTAAGAATTAGCGCCATTATAGCGTCTCCGCCAATAAATCCTGCAAGTAAACCTGAAGGAGCAATGTAGTTTGCGCTAAATCCTATAATTTTAATACAGAACAAATTTATTAAATCTATTTTTGCATTATACACATTGAGAGCATTATTTATAGATAATGCCGAAAAAAACAGAGCAGCCAAAGAAAAAATAATCAGAATAAGGCAATCCGCAATGCTTATGTGGTCAATCGTTTTTAAAATACCTGCAGGACCTATTATAAGAATAAGAATAGCTATTAAAATCAAACTTATTGCTGCAGATATTATAAAAGTCTTATTTAACAAATAATCTCCTTAAGAGTTCAGTTTATAATACTTAAAATAGTGTAATCTCCTTAAAAGTTCAGTTGTTTATAATGCTCAACAATGATGCACTCTCCATTCTTTGTCTATAAATATTCACGAAAACACTTTGCTTTATATAAATTATATAGAAAACTGCAGCACATATCAAACAGCATTTGTAGTAATTCAGCAGCAATCTAATAATCTATTTAAATTTTTTAAAGTTTTTCTGAATACCACATGGGAACTCCGCAAAAAGCGCATCCCATATTTTCTACCTTATGTTCCACGGCAATAGATTTTATTTCCTTCAAGACCATTTTTCTATGTTTTATAGCATCCTCTGCCATTTTGCTAACTGTAATTCTGGCTTCTTCCGCAGTACATACTCCCGAGTATTCCATAATTACTCCGAATCCGTCTTCTTCCGTTATACCGATAGCAACGGACGCTGCAATAGTTTCATTCTTCCTGTCGCTGACGATAGATCCGTACGCAATAGGTACTAAAGAGCCCCTGCGATAATCAATTTTATTGACAAACTTAGTATTTGGAGGCAATATCGAACTTAGTTTTATAAGGTTGGTATTGCCGACTCCGGCATTTAAAATAGCTATGTCGAAAGCATTTAATCTCGAAGTCCCTTCGGAAATTCCGCTGACCAATGTATATATATCCGGCGTGTTAAATAACATAATCTATCTGCTCCTTTTTATAAAATATAAATGTCACAATATACTTTTTTCAATTCATACTTCTATTTCTGTCATACTCATATCAATTCATAATTTGCTATGCATCAATTTCTTATTGTCTTTAATCTTTATCCTTAATTGGTGTCTATTAGCGCAACTTTTCATCGTCTTTCTTTATAGATGTCTTTTTTTTACAAATATGCGCATCTTTATCTATGTATTATACTTATTATATTTTTTATTTACCGTATTTACCCATACCTATAATAATTTCTCTGAGCAGTTTTGCTGCAATAGCAGATGTTCTATCCGAAATATCAGTAGGCGGACATACTTCAACTAAATCAACTCCGACTAAATCAAGCTGCGACACTATAAGATATACTGAATCCAGCAGCTCTCTTGATGATATTCCGCCTGCTTCAAGATAACCTGTTCCAGGAGCAAACGCAGGGTCTAAAATGTCTATGTCTATAGTTAGATATATGGGTCTATCTTTTAATGAATCTATTGCTTTACTCAGCGGTTCAAAAACATCATTTTTAAATAAATGTGTATGTTCCTTTGCAAATTCGAACTCTTCAAAAGAACCTGACCTTATACCAAACTGGTATAAATTCCCTTCTTCTATTAATTCATAAACTCTTTTAAGTACCGTTGCATGAGAATATGTTTCATTGCTCCATTCATCTCTTAAATCAGTATGCGCATCAATATGAATGACCGTGAGGTCATCATATTTTTTAACATATTGCCGAACAAGCGGCAACGTAATAAGATGGTCGCCTCCAATGCTTACTATTTTCTTGCCGTCTATTATCATTTTTTTTGAAACATTTTCTATTAATTCAAGGCTTTTATTTAAATTGCCCCACGGTAAAATTAAATCCCCCGCATCATGAAATTTTGAGTCAATAGTGCCGTTTAATATAGGGCTATAACTTTCAAGCGTGAGCGAAAGATCTCTAAGTTTTTTTGGTGCAAATCTTGAGCCCGGAATATTACTTGCGGTATAATCCATTGGAACACCGAGAATAACAATATCCGAATTATCGTAAGACGTATTGTCGTTAAAAAAAGAAGCCGTCTTTATAATTGACTTGCCTATGCAATAATCTAATTCTTGAATCCCTGCAAATTCATTTTCATTATTCATAACTTAATTTAATAACTCCTTTATAAATTTAGGCAAAATAAATGAAGCTCCGTGGACTTCAGGAGAATAATATTTGAGATTTAATGAAGATAAATCAATATCTTTATATACTTCATTTATTTTATTAGGTTGATATTTTTTGGAACCCACAGTGAAGCTCCATAAACCGCTTGGATAAACAGGTATCATAGCATAATACATCATTGAAATTTTATAAAGATTATCAATAATTTGATTGATATCTTTAATGAGTTTTTTATTGAAAAAAGGGGACTCGGTTTGAGCGGCAAATATTCCGTCATCTTTTAATGCATTGTACGCAGAGTAATAAAAATCCTCCGTAAACAAACCTTCTGCGGGACCCACCGGATCGGTAGAGTCTATAATAATAACATCATACATATTATTGACAGTTTTTAAATATTTAATACCGTCTTCAAGTTTAACCGACACTTTTTCGTTGTCTATCTGATATGCAATTTGAGGAAAGAATTTTTTAGATACTTTAATAACCTCATTGTCAATTTCAACTAAGTCTATATGTTTTACAAAATTATTTTTAAGACATTCTCTGATAATACCGCCATCTCCTCCGCCGATAATCAAAATATTTTCCGGTTTTGCGTGCGCAAAAATAGGAATAAAAGACAGCATTTCATGATAAATAAATTCATTGCTATCCGTGAACATAACAGCATTATCAAGAACAAGCATTTTTCCAAATTCATAGGTATCATAAACCGTTATTTCCTGAAAATCAGAATTTTCATGATATAAAACTGATTTGATTCTAATTTTAATTCCGAAATTTCCGGTCTGGTTTTCGAAAAACCACGCTTCCATTAATTTTATTTTCTCCCAATTTAAAAATTTTTGATTATAATAATTTTAAATAATATTGACAATATTAAACAACAATAGCAATATTGGCAAGATACATCTTTAACATATAAAACAATAAATATAATATAATATTTACAATGCAACATCCGGAACATTGAAATAAGCGTTCAAGGCGAGATAAAATATATATATGAATCAACCCGGCGGCCATGAAAAGCTTCTGCCTGCCATTAAATGTGCGTGGAAATGCATAACAGTCTGCCCGCCGTCAATACCGGTATTAACAACAAGCCTAAAACCGTCAGAATCCAGACTGTACTCTTTAGAGATTTCTTTTATTAATTGCAGTAATTCATTTCCATCAAACAATTCGTCGGTATTTATTATGGAATCATAATGTATTTTGGATATTATAAGAAGATGCAATGGGGATACGGCATTTATATCTTTTATTGCAATAAAGCCATTCGTTTCTTTTATAATGTCGCTTTTTATTATTCCGCTTACTATTTTACAAAAAACACAATCATGTGCTTTGCTGTTTAATAATTCATCATTCATATGTATAAATAAAACTCTTTACAATTCAGACATTAATTTAAAAAAATTCCCGTTAATATAGCTGCCTGCACCAACTAAATAAGGAATATAAATAATCCCAAAAAAATCGAGCGCATATAATATTATTATAATAACAATAAGTATTAGAAATATCAAAAATAATTTTTTTGTTGTATTATTTTTATTTTTTAGCTTTCTTGAACCGTCGTCTTTATTTATTTTTTCTTTTTTTTTATTATTATCATCAAGTGCATCCGGCGATTTTACTGCGTCCGGTTTCTCTATATCGTCGGTTATTTCCTTAAGAATTTTTTTTATTTCTTCAGATTCAAAAATATTCTTATTTTCTTTTTCTTGTGTTTTATATTCTTGCGCTTTATCTGCTTCTATTTTATTAGTTAAATCTGTTTTATGTCCAAATTCCGCGCTATGTTCGTCACTAATTGTCTTAACGTCATAGGCTTTTTCATTTTTTTCCGATTCTTCCTTCCCTTTTATATTGCCTTCTATATTTTTTTGGTCCGAATTATTTTTTTCTTTTTCTCCAGTAATATTAAATCCACTGCTATTATCCGTAATTACGCCGATTTTTTTATTTATAATAAAAATATTTGCGCAGTTCCTGCATCTTACTTTAATATTGCCGTCCGGCAGCAATAACTCGTCAATGTCATAAGAGGTCGCACAAAATGGACATAAAATACGCATATTATTGTAATCGTTTAAAATAACACAGACTTTAGCTTGTTTTTTATATATATTATCTTTTTTTATTTAGAAAAAGGTGTCTGACACCTTTTCTTATATTTTGCTTAACCGAGCAAAGAAATGCATAAATATTTTCTATTGCAGGATTAAAGTATATATTACCTTTTTTTCTTTTATATTATATAATAGATTAATTAAATTATAAAATTAAATCAATAAAATAAATTGCTATCATTTTATAATTTAAATAATACTTAAATTATAAAAATAAAGCAATAAAATTTAAATAAAAAAAATGAAAACTGCTTACCCTAAAAATTTGCAAGAAAATTTATCAAAAAATTTACCTACAAATTTAAAGGACATTTTATCAGATATTTTAAAAAATAAATTAAAAATATCAGACTACGATACATTGCTTTTAACTACTAACTGGATTGATATCTGCGGAAAAGATTTAGGCGGTAAAACAAAACCGAAATATATCAGAGGGAAAACATTAACCGTATTCACAGACAGTCCTGTTTTATCTTTTGAACTTAATTTTCTTAAAGATGAATTTATTCAAAAAATAAACGACTATTTGACAAAATTAAATGAAAATCACAGAGAAGCAGATAATATAACAGATATTAAATTTAAAAATGTAGATTATTAACCCAACTTCACCATAATTATCAGCAACACATTAACACATTGATATTACTATATTTATGGGGCAATAAAAATGTCTATGGGGACTACAAAATAAAAAAATAAAATATAATAATACCAGCGGGTTATAATTTTAGAATAATAAAAGTGGTGAAGTTGGGTTAAATAAAAACCCTCTCTGCCGCGGCAAAAGAATATATAAACTGCTCAAATATATTTAAATGCAGCACAGAGAGGCTGAATATTTTTATCTATTTATCTATTTTCCTATTGAAAATATTTTTTCAAAGAATGATTTTTTAATAGGATGTGAATCTTCCCCGCTTTCTTGTGTAAATTCTTCTAAAATTTTTTTTTGTTTCGCAGTCAGATTGGTCGGCGTTTCAACAATAACATTAATATATTCATTCCCTCTCGATTGACTGTTTAACCTATAAACTCCTTTACCTTTAAAAGTAAACTGGGTCCCGCTCTGAGTACCTTGAGGGACTTTCAAATTTGCTTTACCTTCTAAAGTAGGCACTTCGATATCGCATCCCATTGCTGCCTGAGGAAAATTTATAGGAACTGTTACATAAATATCCTCATCTTTTCTTTTAAACAAATGATGCGGTTCAACCGTAATATCGACATAAAGATCACCAGGAGGACCGCCGAAAATACCGGATGCGCCCTCTCCTGACACCCTGAGCCTGTTGCCGCTGTCTATTCCTGCTGGAATTTTTATTTCAAGTTTTTTTTCTTTAATAACCCTGCCGCGTCCTGAGCATGACGGACACGGGTTTTCAATTATTTCTCCTTCACCGCTGCACTTATAGCAAGTTCTCGTAATAGTAAAAAAACCTTGCTGCTGCCTTATCTCGCCTGTGCCTTTGCAAACCGGACAAACAACGGGTTTGGTTCCTTTTTTTGCGCCTGTTCCATCACATGATTCGCATTTTTCATATCTTCTGAACTTTATTTCTTTGGCGGCGCCAAATATCGCCTCTTCAAATTTTATTTTAAGTTCATAGCGAAGGTCATCCCCTCTTCTTTGTCTAGTCCGTTTATTTTGTTTTGAACCAAACATATCGCCGAAAAAATCACTGAAAATATCTCCGAAACCGCTGCTAAACCCGGCGCCTGCTCCTTGAGAAACGCCTTCATGTCCGAATCTGTCATAGGCGGCTCTTTTTTCTTCATCTGAAAGAATTTCATAAGCTTCATTTATTTCTTTAAATTTTTCTTCAGATTCTTTATCGCCTTGATTCTTATCTGGATGATACTTAATGGCTAATTTTCTGTACGCCTTTTTCAGCTCTGCCGATGTTGCGTTCCTGTCAATTTCTAATATTTCGTAATAATCTCTTTTTGTTGCCATATTTGATTAGAATAATTATTTTTTTATTTTATTTTAATATTTTTAACATTTTAGTTAAAAAATACATTAATATAACTTATTTTTTATCCTTTACTTCTTCAAATTCGGCATCAACCACATTTTCATCAGCCGGTTTTTCAGTCTGCGCTTCCTCTTGATTTTGAGAAGACCCTGCAGATTGCTGTTCTGCTGTTTTTTTATACATTGCTTCCGTTATTGAGTGAGATACTTTCTCTAATTCCTCGGTAGCCGATTTAATTTTGTCAACATCACCCTCTTCTAAAGCTTTTTTAGCATCCGAAACCTTCTCTTCGGCAGTCATCTTTTCCGTAGATTCTATCTTATCGGCATTGTCTTTTAATAGTTTTTCGACGGAATATATTAATGTATCTAAATGATTTTTGGCTTCTATAAGTTCCTTCTTTTTATTATCTTCATCTTTGTGAAGTTCGGCTTCTTTAATCATTTTATCTATTTCTTCTTTAGACAAACCGCTTGAAGAAGTTATTTTAATGGACTGCTCCTTGCCTGTTCCTAAATCCTTGGCAGAAACATGCACAATACCGTTTGCATCAATATCAAACGTAACTTCAATCTGCGGAACTCCTCTAGGAGCAGGAGGTATCCCTGTAAGTTCAAATCTGCCCAAACTTTTATTGTCGGAAGACATTTCCCTTTCGCCCTGAAGCACATTAATTGTAACAGCCGGCTGATTATCTGCCGCCGTCGAAAATATCTGACTTTTTCTTGAAGGTATAGTAGTGTTCTTTTCAATAAGCTTCGTCGTAACGCCGCCTAATGTTTCAATGCCTAAAGATAGTGGAGTTACATCAAGAAGCAGTACGTCTTTGACATCGCCCTTAAGAACAGCTCCCTGAATTGCAGCTCCTACGGCAACAACTTCATCAGGATTCACTCCTTTATTTGGTTCTTTGCCAAAAAAGTCCTTAACTTTTTCCTGAACTTTAGGCATTCTAGTCTGTCCGCCTACAAGAACAACTTCATCTATTTGCGAGGTAGTTAAACCCGCATCTTTCAGAGCAATTCCAACCGGTTTCATAGACCGTTCTATTAAATCACCTGTTAGCTGCTCCAGTTTTGCTCTTGTTATTTTTAAATTCATATGTTTAGGACCGCTTGCGTCAGCGGTGATAAACGGCAAATTTACATCGGTCTCGAGAGCAGAAGAAAGTTCTATTTTTGCTTTCTCCGCAGCTTCTTTTAACCGTTGAAGCGCCATTTTATCGTTCCTCAAATCAATTCCGTAATCTTTTTTAAATTCATCGGCTAAATAATCTATAACGCGCTGGTCAAAATCTTCTCCGCCAAGAAAAGTATCTCCGTTGGTCGATTTAACCTCAAACACGCCTTCGCCGAGTTCAAGAATTGAAATATCAAAAGTTCCGCCGCCTAAATCATAAACCGCGATTTTTTCTTCCTTTTTCTTATCTAAACCGTAAGCTAAAGAAGATGCTGTAGGTTCGTTGATAATCCTTAAAACATTAAGTCCAGCTATTTTGCCGGCATCTTTTGTTGCCTGCCTCTGCGAATCATTAAAATAAGCGGGGACGGTAATAACAGCCTCGGTAACGGTTTCTCCGAGATAATCTTCTGCGGTTTTTTTCATTTTCATTAAAATCATTGAAGATATTTCTGCGGGACTGTATTTCCTGCCCCTGACCTCTACCCATGCATCGCCGTTATCATTTTCGACAATTTTGTAAGGGCATATTTTTTTAAAAGCCTGTACCTCGGGTGCGTTATATTTTCTTCCGATAAGTCTTTTGACGGCATAAATGGTATTTTCAGGATTAGTAACTGCCTGCCTTTTAGCTGCCTGTCCGACTAATCTTTCTCCGCTATCCGTAATAGAAACGATAGACGGGGTCGTTCTTGCTCCTTCAGAATTTGCAATAACTACAGGTTCTTTCCCTTCCATAATAGCAACGCAAGAATTGGTAGTTCCCAGATCAATTCCGATAACTTTTCCCATAATTTTATCTCTCCTTTTTTATATATATATTTTAATTATTTTTAATCATTTTATTTGTTTTTATAATTTTATATCTATTACGGTAATTAATCAATATTATATTAAATTATATTATTAAAACCGATTGTCGGCTTATTATTTTATTATTGACTTAACAGCTGCCGTCAGACTTAGAAATACATATTAAAGATGGTCTCAACAGTCTGTCTTTATAAACATACCCCTTCCTTTTTTCTTCTACAATTTTCCCTTCTGGTTCAGCTGAATCTTTTACCATCTCGACTACCTCATGAAAATTAGGGTCAAATTCTTTATTTTCCGTTTCTATAATTTTAACACCATGATTCTGCAAAACTTTTATAAATTCATTATTAGCCATTTTAACGCCGTCAACAAAAACTTTAAGATTGCCGGACACATCGTTGTCGATATATGAAGCTGAATGGTTTATAGCCAGGTCTAAGTAATCAAGAATCGGCAGCAGATCTTTAACAAGACGCTCATTAGAATACTTTAACGATTCTTCTTTTTCTCTGATAATTCTTTTTCTGAAATTTTCTGAATCAGCCAGAATTTTAAGATATTTTTCGTTTAATTCATCAAATTCTTTCCTTAAATTTATAAATGCGTTTTTTATATAATTAAGACTTTCTAACGCTTCGGTCAGAGATGCCGGTTCAGCCATCTGCTCTAAATCCGCTATGTCTATATTATTTGACGACGATTTTTTATTTTCTTTTAATTCATCAACATCTTTTGCCTCATCATTATCTTCACTTCTAAAATCATTTTCGTCTCTTTTATTATCATCCATCATATTTTCAATTCTCCCGATTGATTATTATTTATTTAATTTTAATTTTATTTAGTTGATTCATTAAAATATTTAAATTATATCACATAAAAGCTTTGCCATATAATTTACCGCCGGAATAGCCATAGCATAGTTCATTCTTGACGGTCCTATAAGACCTATCGAACCTTCCGCAAATCCTTTCTTGCTATGATAAGACGCCGTAATCACCGATAAACCGTTAATATCGGACCATTCGGTATCCGAACCTATAAATATATGAATACCTTCTTTTTGTTTAGCGAGTTCCAACAATTTTATTATAGTTTTTTTATCTTCAAAAGCTTTAATAAGAGATTTAATCTTTTCATAATTTGAAAACTCAGGTTCATCGAATAAATTCATTCTTGAACCGATATATAAATAATCGTCCTCATTCTCTATTTTATTCTTTACTAAATCAAAATTAAAAATAATACCGTTTAACAACGAAAAAAAACTTTCTCTGTCTCTATCAATACCCTTCAGGATGACATCTTTTAATTCGTCAATATTATGCCCGTTGATTATTTCATTTAGTTCTGCCGAGTATTTGGTGAGCTCCGCCTGATTATAATCTCTGTCGGCGCTAATTATTTTATTTTCAACAATGCCGCCGTCAAATACCGTAACTACAAGAATATTTGATTTATCTAATTTTATAAATTCAATATGCAACAAACTGGCGTAATTTCTCTCAGGTGCCAGTACAATCGGCATATAATGCGAAATTTCCGACAGTAAATGTACCGCCTGCCATAATATTTTTTTTATATCCCTGCCTGAAATATTAAAACTGCTTCTAATCTCCTCTTTCTGCTGTTTTGATATTTTTTTTGTCTTTAAGATGCTGTTAATATAAAATTTATAGCCTGAAGAAGTCGGTACTCTGCCCGCCGAAAAATAAGGCTGATGTATATACCCTTTTTCCTCAAGAGAAGCCATAATATTTCTTATTGAAGCAGAACTTAAGTTTAAAGAACATTTTCCGGCAATAAATTTCGAGCCTACAGGATTAGCGGTAACAATATATTCTTCTATTATGCAGTGCAATACTTCCTGAAAACGCTCATTAAGAAACTCTTCCATAAATTCATCTCTATTTTTTACATATTATATATACAATTTCTTACATATTATATATACAATATTTTACATATACAATTATTAGCACTCTGTAATATAGAGTGCTAATAATAATTAAACCAATAAATTTGTTTTTTGTCAAGTTTTATATGTTTTTTTTAAAGACAAAATTGACAATTTTGCTTTACAATCTAAATTAAAAGCAATATAATTTATGAATGCGGAAAATAAAATACAATTTATAGCATTTACAATTTTAAGTGCAATTTGAAGCAATGAATAATGAAACAAGAAACAAGAAGTAGAATAATATCAATAGTACCTATGATATACTTGCAACTGTCAAGATACCACATAAACCAATAAACTTAACTTTTAATTAATTTTTCAATATAATAAAAAACATAAAACTCTATGCTATCAAAATTAAATAAATTCTTTTCTTCAATAAAATTAGCGATAATTTTATTTATACTTATAGCCGCAATTTCAATAATCGGAACAGTAATAGACCAGGGCGATACTATAGCGCAATATAAAATAATTTACGGCAATAATGTTTTTCATATTCTTTACTGGCTGGGATTTTTAAATATTTACGACTCATGGTATTTCGTCGGTCTTGCCGCACTGCTTATTTTAACAATGATAATTTCTTCGGCTAATAAACTTCCTAAGGTTATTAAAAATATCATAGACCCGGATACTTCTTTTGACAACGCTCTGAAGAAAAATAGCTATAAAGCTAAATATATAACAATGCAATCATCAAAAAGCCCATCTGAAATATTAAATTTTGCCGAAAAAACATTCGGTAAAAAATTTGGAAAACCTGTGCTGCAAAATATAGACGGAAATAATAATCATTTTAAGAGCGGCGAGAATGAAAAAATTCAAAAAAATAGCAGCAAAAACGGAGATGCAAGCAGCAATACCAATAATAAAAAAAACGATCCAGGGAATTTTTTATTTTTTTCAAAAAATTCTATATTCAGAATATCGCCGAATATTGCTCATCTCGGCGCAATAGTAATCCTGGCAGGTGTCTTTCTCGGCGTGACATTTGGATACAGATCGTACACAAATATCAAAGTAGGGCAGACCGTTCAACATTCTTATTTATTAAAAAATAATAATCCCGTTCTGCTGCCTTTCAAAATAAAATTAGACAATTATGTAACAAAATATTATAAAAACGGAATGCCGAAGGCTTATATAAGCACGCTGACGATTATAAAAAAGCATATAACTATTCTTACTAAATCAATAAGGGTTAATCATCCGCTCACATATGACGGGATAACTATTTATCAGGCAAGCTACGGTCATTATAAACCTAACGCCGCACAGATATTAGTGCTTAATTTGAAAAACAGCAATAAAAATAATAAAAGACTGATATATGCTGTACCCGAAAAAATATATAATTCAAAAATAAATAATATAAAATTTTCATTTAATTTTTTTAAACACCCTGCAAAAGACCAGATTCCTTTCTATATATCGGTAATTAAAAATAATAAAACGGTTAGCAGTCCTCTCGTTTTTCAGGAATTGCCCTATAGAACAAAAAAAGGGAATATGCCTTTATTTTTTGCAAAATATAACAATAATATAGCTTTTATTTTTGCCGGAATAAAAACATACTTTTACAGCGGCGTGGAAATCACAAAAAATGTGGATACCGATATCGTGTGGATTGGTTCTGCTATCTTAATTTTTGCTTTATTCTTTTCATTTTTCTTTAATCAGCAGTCTTTATGGATAAGGGTTACGTCATCCGAAAACGAAAAAACAAACAAAGTTGAGATACTATCTATCCCCCACAAGAAATTTGCATCGTTCTACTCTATGATGGATAGACTTACGGAAATATTTAAAAAACAGATATAAAGGATGTTTAAATACCCTAAAAGTACCGGCGAATTTGATACTTTTTTCAAATAAATTTTCATGCAATACAATACTTAATAACTTAAAGAATACGCATTTAAAATAACGGAATACTCTGAGGATACATAAATATGATTCACATGAACGCTTCAATTTTAGACGGGTCTTTTTATTTTACTATATCCCTACTTATGATAATTATAAGTTTTGTAGGATATTTTATATATATGTTTACGGCAAACAAACTGGCTTCTACGGCTTCTTTCGTAATAGTGTTAGCTGCGTTCGCCCTGCAGACTTTTGCTTTTGTTATAAGATGGCGGTACTCGTACCAAATAGGAATATACATTCCGCCGCTTATAGACCTGTACGATTCTTTAGTTTTTTTCGCCTATGTAATTTTATTCGGTTTTATTTTATTAAAATTATTTTACAATTTCAATTCCCTCGGCTTTATTATGACATTTATATCTATATGCGCTCTCGCATTCGCAACATTTTATCCCTTATCTACAAGTGCGATAGAACCGTACATAATACCTGCGCTGAAAAGCTACTGGCTCCTTTATCATATAATTTCGCTATTTTTAGCTTACGGAGCATTTGCGGCAGCGTTCGGTATAGGCATTTTATTTCTGATAAAATATAATCAAACCAATAAATATAATAAAGATAAAAATACACCACAATCTTCGAAAAAAATTAATCCGATAAAAAAAATAGCTTCTATCATATTTTATCCTTTCATATTGCTATATAAGCAGTTTATATTGCTCAGTCCGTCTATCGATATTTTAGACGAAGCTATTTACAAGGTCGTAGTTTTTGGATTTTTGTTTCTTTCAATAGGAATTGTAATAGGAGCTGCATGGGCAGATAATGCCTGGGGCGGATACTGGAGCTGGGACCCTAAAGAAACATGGTCGTTAATTACATGGATTACATATGCCGTATTTATCCATGCAAGACTCACCAAAGGCTGGAATGAAAAGAAAATGGCATGGATCGCCGTTATCGGCTTTATCGTTGTAATATGCACATATCTCGGGGTAGATTTGCTTATTCCGGGATTACACTCATATATTGCTCCCGGCGCAGCTCCGGTATTATAAACCGCTTTATTACATTAATTTAAAAAATAATAGATATAATATATTATGCAAAAAACTGTAATAGCTCCTTTTAAGCCATATATTTATAATACCGACAAAATTAAGTTTGATGAGGTTACCGCTCCGCCTTATGACGTTATAAGCAAAGAACTTCAGGACGCACTGCACAAAAGATCTGAATACAATATTATAAGACTTATCCTTGGCAAAGAAAATAATGATGATTCTCCTGCCGACAATAAATATATCCGTGCCGATGAACTATTAAATAAATGGAGCAGGGAAAATATTCTGATCCGCGAACCTGAAGAGGCAATATATTTATATTTGCAAGGTTTTACGTCTGAAGGTAAAAAATATGAGCGGATAGGTTTTATTTCATTATTTAAACTACCGGAGCAGAAAGAAAATTCACAGATTTTCGGTCATGAAAAAACCCTCGCTAAGCCTAAAGAAGACAGGCTTAAACTAATGGAGGCTACAAAAGCCAATCTCAGTTCTATCTTCTCTATATTTGAAGACAACGACAAATCTATAGTCAATTTTATAACCGATTCTATTGAAAACCGTAACGCCTGTAAAATTTCTGAATTTGCAGACGATAAAAACGAAACACATAAGTTATACAGAATTGTTGACAAAAATTTAATTGATTTTGTAAAAATGAAAATGGAGGATAAAAGTATATATATTGCGGACGGTCATCACAGATTTGAAACATGTTTAAATTTTAGAAACTATATAAAATCTGCCGGCAGCAATAATGAAAAAATCAACGCAGACTACTGCATGATGTATTTCGCTCCGATTAATCAGGAAGGAATGATTATTTTGCCTACTCACAGATGCATAATTAATAAAAAAATAAAACTTGAAAACTTTATAAATGAAATTGAGAAAAATTTTACCGTTATACAGTCAGACGCCCAAAACATTGTCAACGACCTCAATAAAAATAAGGATAATTCATCATTCGGATTTATTCACGAATCAGGAAAATATTTTGTAATCTCTTTAAAAGATACTGTTAAGAATACTATAGATAATCCGTTGGAACGCTTAGACGTCTCAATATTGCAAAACTATATTTTTAAAAATATTCTGCATATGGAACAGTCGGATATAGATAATCAGCGGTTTATTATATATGAAAAAGATGCTTTGAATGCGATAAACAGCATATCCGGTAAAAATAATACCTGCAATAATAATAACAAACAAGAAAAAATAGAAGCCGTTTTCTTAATGAATCCGACAAAAATTGAAGATGTTACAAAAATAGCATCGCTTAATTTAAGAATGCCTCAAAAATCTACCTTTTTTTATCCAAAAATAATATCGGGTCTGACAATAAACGTTATGTATGATTTATAGGATGCGCGATTTTTTTATTTTTCCCTTCAGGCAAATAAACAATTACATCCGTGCCTTTATTTTTCACTGATTTCACATTTATAAAACCGTTGTGTTCAAAAATAATTTTCTGCGATATTGCGAGTCCCAATCCTGTGCCTTTTTCTTTAGTAGTAAAAAACGGTTCAAATAATTTATTAAAATCTTTTTTGCTGATTCCTACGCCGTTATCCGAAAAAATTATTTTTATAAATTTTGGAATATTTCTTTCGGCATCAATTCTTGTAGTGATTCTGATAAATCCTTTATTTTTATTCTGAACAGCCACAATAGCATTTTTTATTATATTCAAAAAAACCTGTTTTAAAGCATCCTCTGAAGCAAATATTTCCGGCAGACTTGGGTCAAATTCTTTAATAAATTTTATATTCTTTTCTGAATTAACCGCAGTCTCTATTTCGATGATTTCGTTTATAACTTTATTTACATTGAGCATTTCCGCATTTATTTTATGATTTTTAGATAATGACAGCAAGTCTTCTATCAAAATATTAATTCTGTCTATCTCCTTGACAATTATTTCTGTAAACTGCGATAACTCTTTTAAGCTTTCAGGGAGAGAATCGTGTTCTTCAATAATTTTCTTTTTTAAATATGATGCGGAAGCCTTTACTCCGCCAAGCGGATTTCTAATCTCATGGGAAATTTCGGCTATAAATCTTGAAAAATTTTGCAGCTTTTCTTCATTTTTAATAATATTATCCATTTCTTTAAATCTCGTTATATCTTTCATGGATATAAGTATATAATATTTCTCGTCATCATTAATTTTAGCTATCTCGACTATTATTGACCTCTTATTATTTTGTCTATTATTTTTATAAAATTCAAAATCAAAATCAATAAAACCTTCCCCAGTCTTCATAACTTCATTTATCTTAGCTATAATATATTTATTATTATGAAAAAATTGGTTTGCGTTTAAGTGATTGGAATAAGAGAAATAATCCGAATATCCTGTAAGTTCCTGAGCGGCAATATTTAAAAATTCAATCGTTAATTCTTCATTAAAAAGAATTATTGAATAATTTATATTATTTAAAATAAGTTTAAATTTAATATCCATAATTCTATAAAATTATTTGTTCTATCAGAAAGGTTGTGTTTTCATGAAAAAATTAACAAGATTAAAAAATATTATATCATCAAAAATTTTAAAATATTCTGTTGAATTTGCTGTTTTATTCTTTGGTATTATTCTTTAATTTATTAACTGTTTATATTTTATCATTATTTTTTATACATGATACATTATATATAAAAATCCTTCATGGCTAAAAACAAATTTAACAATGTTTTTTTACAAGCCATGAAGGATCAAATAAATTAATGTTGCTGCTTAATTATAAGCATCTTTGTTTTTATTAAGAGTTCTAAGTAAGTTATTTTACTTACAGATTATAACCGGATTCATCATGCTGAGTGATATCAAGACCCATAGCTTCTTCCTCTTTACTCACTCTTAAGCCCATAAATTTATCTATAAGTTTAAATATTATATAACTCATTATAAAAGAATAACCGGCGACCGATACAATGGTTATCAGCTGAATTACAACCTGATAAGGATTGCCGTAAAATAAGCCGCTGTGTCCAGGATTTATAAGCGGGTCGGCAAATAATCCTGTCGCAAGCGCTCCCCATGCTCCGCCGATAGCGTGAACATTAAAGGCGTCCAGCGCATCATCGTAGCCAAGTTTAGGTTTTACAAAAACTACCATAGAATAGCATAGAACACCGACTACAAGTCCTATAACAATAGACGCGAGCGGGTTAACAAAACCTGAAGCAGGCGTTATAGCAACAAGACCTGCGACCGCACCGGAAATCATTCCCAGCGTTGTAGGCTTGCCGCTATGAATCCATTCCGCAACCATCCAGCTTATTGCAGCGGCGGCGGTAGCAGTATTTGTTACAAGAAAAGCAGACGCCGCCAGACCGTTAGCTTCTAACGCGCTGCCGGCATTAAAACCAAACCATCCGAACCATAATAATGCGCCGCCCAAGATTGTATAAGCCAGCTGGTTAGGCTGAATAATATTTTCTTTCATATATCCTTTTCTTTTGCCGAGGACTAATGCGCCTGCAAGACCTGCAACACCGGAATTTATATGAACGACCGTTCCTCCGGCAAAATCAAGCGCACCCATATTATTAAATAACCCTCCTACACCCCATACCGACTGTGCTACGGGAGCATAGACTACGGTAAGCCATATTACAGTAAAAACTACCCATGAAGAAAATTTTATTCTCTCCACTAAAGAACCGCTGATAAGCGCAACCGTTATTATAGCGAACATTAATTGAAACATAACGTAAATAAAAGAAGGAATAGTGCCGTCATACCTAGAATGCTGATTTACACCCATAGCAGCCAATCCTAAATACTTAAGATTACCTATAATCCCAAAAAAAGCATCCGGTCCGAACGCTATAGAATAACCCCATAGTATCCAAATAATACTTACCGTGCATATTGTAATAAAACTTAGCGATATAGTATTCAGCACGTTCTTTTTTCTGACCATACCGCCGTAATAAAACCCTAATGCCGGTGTCATTATAAGCACAAGCGCTGAAGAAGCCAGCACCCACGCTATATTTCCCGGAACAAACTTTGGCACCTTGGTAGTCGCCGCAAATACGGGTGTAGCCCAGCCAAAGAGAACTAAAAACAGCCCTCCGAAAACTGTTAGAATTCCGTTAATTTTTTTCATAATTATTCTCCAGATTATATAATTGTATCTCTTTAAATTATAATCATAATGATAATCATCATTATTATAAAATACACAAAACTAAATTGCAGACTCTCCTTTTTCGCCCGTTCTGATTCTTATAGCTTCTTCAACAGGAGAAATAAATATCTTCCCGTCTCCGATATTTCCGGTTTTTGCAGATTTCTCAATAGCTTCAACTATTTCGGAAACTATCTCGTCAGAAGATATTATCTCAAGTTTTGTTTTAGGGACAAAATCAACCCTGTATTCTGCTCCTCTGTACAACTCCGTATGTCCTTTCTGCCTTCCGAAACCCTTAACCTCAGTCACTGTTATACCGTGAATCCCGATTTTATTTAATGCCTCTTTGACATCATCAAGTTTGAACGGCTTAATTATAGCCTCAATTTTTTTCATTTTTTTCACCTCCTCCATTGTAAAAATTTTATAATAGAAATCATATTGCGCTAATATCACTGCAAAAATTTAAATTATAACTATAACTGCCTAAAAACTATACAGAACCATAAAATTTACCGTGTTCTGCACGCTGTGGTTTTCGGTTAAGCCTGCATAAACATGATGATTATCCGATTGATGCTCAAATTCAAGTCTGAACTGCGTGCTTTTAAATAATGCGTCAGAAGGCTGATAAGCAAACGTAAGAGTAGTATCTAAATAAGTATTTGATACTCCGGGGGTGCTCGTAGCTTCCCACATACCGTTGGGGTCTAATGCCAGCGTTTCCCTTAATGTTTCTCCGAACATTCCTATTGAATAATTTTTCTGATGATGAATATAGACCGCCGCCCCGCTAAAATGAGACTTATCGTACGTAGAATCTGAAGTCTGAATTAAAGAAGAAGGATATTGAATCCCACAATTGCTTATGCTTAATCCGCTGCATTCGGTATTTAGAACACCGCTGTTAATTCCTCCTCCGAGACCCACTTCGTAATCAGCCACGAAAGACCAGTCGTTGTCCGGGCTGTACTGAGCGTCTATATAGCTGTAAAACGATTTATTCAGATTGTCCTGTTCTAATGTAGGCGTGTTATTATTTGCAGAGTTAGACGCTATAAAATAGCTGTTTGCTCCATAGATAAATCCGCCGTTAAAAGTCAGGACGCTCACAGGCGTATAAGACTCGTTTAATTCTATTACCGGCAGGTTATCAATCGGCACTGCCGCATTATCCGTATTAGCAATACCCAATGTTGAAGTAAGCTGCGGAACAAAATTATACGTTAGAAATATGCCTGTTAAGGTTGCAGGCTCGGCATCGTCCAGCAATGAATATGTATCGTTCCAGTTTCTGATAGGATTGAAATTTTCAAATCCCAGCTGTTCTTTTTCTTTACCTATATGTACATCAAGACCGCTTCCGACCGGCAAATTTATGTTGATATAAGCCTGCCTTACGTCGTAAGGGGTTCTGTCCTGCATAGGCTGCGTAAAGTAGGATGGATTTCCGTAATATGCTTTATAAAACTGGATATTCTGACCGAAATCCAATGAAATATGAAAGCCTACGCCATACGGATTAGAGTCTGTTCCGGGGGAACGCCTCAATGTAATGTCGGCATTATTAACCGCAAAACCGTCGGGCTGCCAGTTATCGCCGTAATTGCCGTTATAGCCGTTCGGTTTAGCAAGATTATATGTGTAAGAAGCTATCAGCGTCCCGAGAAGCTGAATATTCGAAAAATAGGAATTTGAACTTTGCTGTTCTGCTTTCAGTTTATTTAATTCTTTAGAAATTTTATTCATTTTTAGCGTAAGAGAGTTCAGCGCCGCGCTGTCGGTATTGCCGTATTCAGCTTTCGGACTATTCGCGTTTTTAAAGGCGCTTCCGGCTCCCGAAGACAATGCTTCAGCTGCAAAAGACTTTTTTGCAACAACGGCTGAAACAAAAAATACCGCTAATAAAACTAAAAACATTAACTTTATTGAGTTTAATACCGGATTCATAGTATTATTACTCTGCCTCACACGGTTTTTCCCGTCCTTGCTATTTCTGATACCAGCTTTCATAACTTCCTCCCCTTAAAATTTTGTAAAATAACAGTTGTTAAAATAGTTAAAGAATATTTAATTAAAATGGAATGAAATAAAATAAAATAAAATGGAAATTAAATTAAATTAAATTAAATTAAAATTAAAATTAAAATTAGATTGCCGTTATAACGTCATCAGATAAAACATATAAAAATTAATTTCTGCATAATTGCTTTTTATATCAATGCAATAATAGTGCCATAATTTTTATTTTAACCGGGCTCAAGCATAATTAACGGCAATATGCCGGTATTGCTGATTGCATTATCTATTAGAGTACTGATCCGCATTAATGCGGCAGCATGAATATCAGCATAGAGGCATAATTTAAAAAACAAAATAATATTAACAAGTTATCATCTATAAAAATGAAAAATCGTACGTTCTGATTAACAACCGGCGTAATAACAAACTGTTTGGGAAGAAATTACGAATGGAGAGATAGTGCAGTTATGCCTAATTTTTAGTCAACATAAGTGCATAAATTTTAATCATTTTATATATTGACCAATAATTGAACAAATTATAGGCAGAAATGGATTGCTGAAATTTACGGACGATAGTTTTTAATTATAATTAACTTAATTAACCTTATCCCAACTTAACCACTTTTATTATTCTAAAATTATAACATATTGATATTATTATATTTTATATTTTATTTTGTACTCGCATAGACTTTTTTATTGCCCCATATATATAGTAATATCAATGTATTACTGATAATTATAGTGAAGTTGGATTACTAATTATTCTTTAATTTCACTGCAGATATTATGAATATTATTATCTATATTCAGTAAAATTATTCGATTGTGGAGATTTCTGCGGGACATTCCTATTTTTTTAGCGGTATTTGAAATATTAAAATTATTTTCCTTTAATTTTGAAATTATATAATCTCTTTCAAATGTTTCTTTTGCTTTTCTTAAAGAGTTTATACCGATATATTTACTTATTGCATTGTTATCATGAATATTGTATATACAATTATCCGAATCTGAAATCTCAGGGTCGGCAGCATTGTTTAATTTATCTCCGAAATATTCTATATCTATTTTTAATTCCTTTGCAACATCATATTTTGTTATCTGGCTGCCGCAATACATTATCGCAAATCTTTCTATAATATTTTTTAATTCCCTTACATTACCTTTCCATGAATAATTTTTAAAAAGTTCCACCGCATCGTCTTCAATAGTTATATATAATTTTTGTTTATTGCTGCGGTTAAATTTATCAATAAAATAATTGACAAGCATGGGTATATCTTCTTTTCTTTCCCTGAGCGGCGTAACAAAAAACGGTATAACATTAAGCCTGAAAAATAAATCACTTCTAAAATTACCTTTTTTTATCTCATCTTCAAGGTTTTTATTTGTTGCAGCAATAATTCTCGTATTAACTTCTACTGTGGATTCCCCTCCCACACGCTGAAACTTATTATCCTGCAGAACCCTTAAAATTTTTGACTGCATTCTTAAACTCATATCGCCTATTTCATCAAGAAAAAGCGTCCCGCCGTCTGCAATCTCAAATTTGCCTTTTTTGCGCGACAATGCGCCTGTAAATGCCCCTTTTTCATAACCAAACAGCTCACTTTCTATTAAATCTTCAGGGACGGCGGCACAATTAATAGCAATAAACGGTTCTTCTAATCTTGAACTGTTAAAATGCAGAGATTTTGCAACTAATTCTTTTCCTGTCCCGTTCTCTCCGGTGATTAAAATAGGGGCATCTGAAACTGCCGCTTTTAATATTTTATTTTTTAATTCCTTAATCTTATCGGAATTGCCTATTAATTCATCTTCATGCCCCGGTATGCTTTCCGCCAGAACAATTTTTTTTTCGTTTAATTCATTAAATTTTAGCGCATTTTCAACAGTTATAAGAACCCTTTCTAAAGAAAGCGGTTTTTCTATAAAATCATAGGCGCCTATTTTTATTGTTTTAATTGCCGTATCTATATCTGAATGTCCGGATATCATAATTACGGGAATATTTTTGTTAATTTTAACCATAGAATTTAAAATAGCAGTGCCGTCGCTATCAGGAAGCCAGATATCAAGCAATACCGCATTAGGCAATTTTTCTGAAAAAGTTTTAAGCCCCTCTTCTCCGAATTCTTCTGAAATTACGCCATAGCCTTCATCGATAAAAATCCCCTCAAGTGATTTTCTTATACTTTCTTCATCGTCTATTATAAGTATAGATTTCATAGTTATTTTTATACCGTTTAATACCTTTGTGTTATATTAAATATCGTTTACAAGTTTTATTTCTATAACAAACTCCGCGCCGCCGTCAGAAATATTATGCGCATATATTATCCCGTGATTTTCGGTAATAATGTTTCTGGTTATAGCAAGCCCTAAACCTGTACCGCCCCTTTTCGTTGAGAAATAAGGTTCAAATATATTCGGCAGATTTTCTTCTTCAATGCCTGAGCCAGTATCGGATATCTTCATCATCACGATTTGGCTTTCCTGATTAAAAAACGTTTCCGCTTTAATGAAATTCGTTCCTTTTTCCCGTATATGCCTGCGATTGGTATTTATGCTATACACCGCATTATCAAGAATATTTATTATAGCCCTTTTAAACTGCAATTTATCTATATAAACTGACGGTATATCTCTGTTTATATTATTATTATGAATAAATTGTATATTTTTATGCGCGTTGCTATAAAAAGAAAAAGATTCTTCTATTAATAAATTTACATCGGCATAATTAAAATTTGCCTTAGGCAGTCTGGCATATAAAGAAAATTCATCTACAAGACCTTTTAAATCATCAACTTCTTTAATTATAATATCAATAGAATCGTTGAAAATTTTATTATCATATTCTAATTTGTCTCCGAATTTTCTTTTTAATCTCTGGGCAGACAATTTTATCGGCGTTAAGGGGTTTTTTATTTCATGCGCAATTCTCTTTGCAACTTCTTCCCATGCGGCTATTCTCTGCGCTTTCATCATATCGGTGGTATCATTGATAACTATGATAAATCCTATATAAGAATCTTTTTCATCTTTCATTACCGTAACATTAATAATATAAACATGCAATTTACCGTTTATATTTAATTTCATTTCTTTTGTAATACTTTCTTCTTTATTATTTTTAGCGAGATTTTTTATAATTTCCCTTATTTCAGAAAAAGTAATCTTGCTGAAAACGTCTTTATAGTTTTTATTTGCTGCTTCCTGAAAATTAACCTGAAACATATATTCTGCCGCATTGTTTATTGTTTTAATCTTTCCGGAAGAGTCAATAGTAATAACGCCGGTGCCTATATTTTTTAAAATAATTTCTATATATTTTCTTCTTCTTTCAATTTCAGTATTGATGTTTTTAAGATTCAGATTGGCATTTTCAATGATTTCTTTATTTTTCTTAAGATCCTTAGCCATATTATTAAATGAATTTATAAGCATACCTATCTCATCGTCGGAACCCGAATTAATATTTACGTCTAACTCGCCTGAAGCTATTTTTTCCGTTCCTTTGACAAGGTTTATTATCGGTTCTGTTATTTTTTTGGAAAGATAAAATCCAACCCATATAGAAATAAACAGAATAAGAAGGGTAAAAGTTGAGAATAAGATAAAATATGTTGTTTCTATAGGATTTTTTAAGAATCCGACCTGCCAATATTCTGCATAAAAATGCTTTATATAGTCAGCCATTCTGTTTATTCTATCTATTTTATCTGTAGATATTGAGTTAGCTGAATGAACGGAATTGCGCCGAGCATATTTATATATATTATTAGTCGGCTTATGGCTATCTAAAAACTTTGCTATTTTCAGCGAATATCCCATAGTTTTTTCAATGCCCGGGACGTACCATTTGTTAATCCCATTAGCAAAAAATCCAGCGGCAATTATAACCGCAAACATAAAAAAAGAAGGTATAAGACTTACTAATACAAATAAAGCGACAAGTTTAGAGCGCAATTTTGAACCAAGTGCGTTCTTTCGTTTGTCTAAAAAAAGTTTTATAATGTTTCTTATAATCAAAAACAGCATTAAAAAAAATAAAATTATAGTTACATTGATATATGCGTAAACAATAATTTTTGAAGTTATAGAAACATCCGCGAACGAAAGCATTCTTGTTTCTACAAAAGTAGAAACAATAACTAAAAATATTCCGATAAAAATAAAAATTATTTCTCTTTTGATACGCGTTTTTTCTGCAGGAAGTTTATTTTTATTTTTCATTATTTATAATAAGAATACAGGTTATTTTCTATTAATTTTTTAAAAATGTTTTGTAGATTTTGCTTCATAAAACTTGCCAAGCGATTTATTTTATAATAAAATGTAAATGTCCGGCTGCATTGTTGTATTGCTGCCGGTCATACGATAATTATACAACATTTAGCTGATATAATAAATTAACCGTAATTATATGCGTTAATAATATATAATATAATACATAGTTTCGTAGTTTAAATAAATGAAAATACTCGTGCTCGGCAGCGGAACATCAACAGGAGTGCCTTTAATAGGTTGCAATTGCGAAGTATGTACTTCTGAAAATCCAAAAAATAAAAGATTAAGACCGTCCATACTTATAACAGAAAATGATGTCAACTGTCTCATAGATACAACGCCGGACTTAAGAGCTCAGGCTTTAAAATTTAATATTCTCAAGATAGACTTAGTGTTATACACCCATACGCATGCCGACCATTTATTCGGGATTGATGATTTAAGAATGTTCAATTATATTAAAAAAGGGGCAATTCCCATATATGCATCAGAAAAAGATATAGAAACTATAACGACAAGATTTGATTACATTTTTAAAAAAAAGGCGCAATCCAGCAAGCCTGATTTGATACCAAATGTTATAATTGACAATAAAATTAATTTTAAAAATATAGATATTCAATCTGTCCCTGTTTTTCACGGCAATCAGCTGATAAACGGTTATAGAATAAAAGACTTAGCATATCTGACCGATGTTTCAAAAATACCGGAAGAATCTTTTAAATTGCTGCAAGGCATCAAAGTACTTATGATTGACGCTCTCAGATATGACGAACATCCCACGCATTTGACCGTAGCCAAGGCTATTGAAATATCAAATATACTGAAGCCGAAGTTTACTTATCTGATGCATATGGGACATAAAATCGAATACGAAAAACTGTCCGCCAGCCTGCCGCCAAATATTTTTCCGTCTTTTGACGGTCTTACGTTTGAAATTTAGACTGCCGTATTAAGTTTATATAAAAATTTTAAACCTTTTATCGTCCACAAACCGTCAATTATTTTTAAGCCTTTCATCCTGCATTTATCAGCGATAATATTAGATAATCCGCCGGTAAAAATAACTTTGCATTCCGTTTTGTTATATTGCTTCTGAATTTCTTTTATAAAACCTTCTATCAGAAATATAGTGCCGTATAATAATCCCGACTGTATTGCTTTAATTGTATTGTCGCCTATTAACTGTATAGTATCATTGCTATTAATATCAGTTTCGTTACCTTCATTGCCGCTGTCATTATAATTTTCGCTGAAACCGTTATTAACGTCTTTATTGTCACTGTTCAGGACATTGCCGCTGTTTTTGTTGCGGCTCAGTTCATTTATATTTATCGGCGGAAGCAATGCTGTTTTCTCATTAAGACACACTGCAAGAGTTTTTAACCCGGGAAATATAATGCCTCCTTTAAAATTTCCCGCTGCATCAACGATATCAATTTTTAATGCTGTTCCTATATCAACTATTATTTGAAATTCTTTGCTTAGATGATATGCGTAGCTTGCGTTGACAATGCGGTCTGCACCTAATTTCTCAGGGTTTTCAACTATTAGATTAATACCTGTTTTTGAAACCGAAGAAATAAAAATTGCACGGCAGTTTAACAGACTGCAAAACAATTTATAAAATTTATTTTGGGATGGAACTACCGAAGATACACAAATATATTCTATATCGCTTATGCTGATGCCATCATTAAAAAATAATCTGTTTAATGTGCTGAAAATATCCCGTTCTGAACATATTTCAGAAGTCAAAATCCTATACACCCTGAATATATCTTTCTCTTCATCATTGTAATTGCCGTCTGAATTATTATAAACACCGAATACGGTGTCTGTATTGCCGATATCGCAGGATAAAAACATAAGGTATTAAAAAACTATTAGACTATTAATTTTCAATATTAAGCCGGCAATAAACCTGCAATAATATGTTTGTTATAACCTATTAATAAATTAATAAGTTATAACAAAACGGTCAACTCGCCGGAAACCACTTTTTCTAATTCATTTTCGCCGGTTTTTAACAATAATGCTCCTTTGGAATCTATACCGACAACCTGACCTTTAATCTTGTGATTTTCACTATTTATTTCCACATCTTTTCCTATCATTCCAAAATATTTTTGATAAATTTGCAGTATCGACGACAAACCGGTGGATAGGAACGTTTCATAATATTTCTCAAATTTATTAAGAAAACTTATTATCAAATTATTTCTGTTTATAAATAGGTTATCTTCGTTTAATTGCTTGAGTTCCTTTGTTCTTTCGATATATAAAGACGTAGCTACATTTTTTATATCTTCGTAAATATCTTCTTCTTTAAGATTAACATTAATACCTATTCCTATGATAATATATTCTATAATATTATTTTGAGTGCTCATTTCCGTCAAAATTCCGGAGACCTTTTTTGAATTTACTAAAATATCGTTAGGCCATTTAATTTGCGGAGTAATAGAGGAAATTTCTTTGATAGATTCCGCAGCTGCCGTTGCCGCCAGAATAGTCATGCCGTTGGCAGCTTCAGGAGTGAACTTGGGTTTCAATATAATAGACAGATATATATTGCATGCCTTAGGGGACGTCCATATTTTTCCGTTTCTGCCTTTGCCTTTGTCCTGTGTATCGGCAATAACCACAGTACCGTTCTTAGCACCTTTAACAGCAAGCTCCCTCGCCATTAAGTTCGTAGAACCTACTTTTTCTTCGTAAAATATATTTTTTCCTATAAAATTTGTTTTAAGATGTTTTTTTATCTCAAAAATATCAATATAATCTAACTCATTAATGGCATTCATATGTTAAATTATCCTCCATGATTAAGTTAAAATTTACAGAAGTCATACAAAATCATACAAAATTTAAAGAATAATCAATCGGTTTTACGGCATTAGTCAGGGAACCCATAGAAATATAATCAACTTCAGTTTCCTCGGCTATTTTTCTTAAATTTTTTATAGTAATATTTCCGGAGGCTTCCGTAACGGCATTTTTGCCGATAATTTTTACAGCCCTTTGCATTTCTGCAATACTCATATTATCAAGCATTATAATATCTGCCCGCCCTTCTAATGCTTCGGCTACCTGTTCTATCGAACTTACTTCAATTTCTATTTTCTGATTAAATCCGGCATTATAGCTTCTTACCATTTCTAAGGCTTGCTTAATCCCGCCTGCAAGCTTTATGTGATTATCCTTGATTAAAATGCCGGATGACAGGTTAAACCTGTGATTATCAGCTCCGCCTACATTTACGGCATATTTTTGAATAGCGCGCAATCCCGGAAGCGTTTTTCTTGTATCAAGAACTTTTGTTTTTAAACCTGAAAGCTCATTAGCTGCAAGATTAGATGCCGTCGCAATTCCTGAAAGGAATTGCAGAAAATTAAGCGCGGTCCTTTCGCCGTATAAAATAACATCAGATTTGGCTTTAATAGAAATAATTTTTTGAAATTTCGTTATCTTTTCACCTTCTTCAGCAAAATAACCAATTTCAAAATTATTTTTGCTTAACATATCAAAGACTAATGAAAAAATAGTTAAACCGCAAACAACGCCGTCCTCTTTTGTTATTACCTCACATTCAATCTGCGGATTACATTTGCTTGCAATAGCGTCCGTAGTAATGTCCGAACCTTTTATATCTTCGGCTAACGCATTAGAAACTAAAGAAATTACCTGCTCGTCAAATATTTTCATTTTTAATTTTGTCAATTTCTTCTTTTATTAATTTTTCTGCAATTTCAGGTAATATATTTTTAATATTTTCAATTATTTCAGGCTGTATATTATTTATTATATCATTTATTGATTTTTTTATATACTCGTCTATTTTGCCGATAACTTCATCATTTATAAACTCCAATTTTACATTACCTCCTTTACTGACTGCATTATTATTATCATTGTTAATATTATATAAAGAAATTTGCGCATCGTTCGTATTTTCCGATTCAGGTATTTCAGCTAAATTTAAATAATTCTGCTCAGCAGGAACTTCATAATCATTTTGTGCAGTATGAGCATTATAATCTGCTTTATTTGCGCTGCTGCTATGTGCAGTACCGTCATAATAATTATTGCCGTCCACTTCAGTTTCAACACTGACTGCGGCGGCAGTAGAGATATCATTCTGATCCTGTTCGGCAAAAATATAATTTTTATTGGCGTCATCAGCGATATCGCTATTATCATTATTATTCTCACCAAAATTGGCAATAACTCCGCTTTCATCACGATTAGATTCCTGAATATCGTAAATTTCAGGCATATTTATGTTAAATTCGGTTTCAGCCGGTTTTTCGGGCTCCGGTTGAATAATATCTAACCCGCCGGCGCTGTCCGCGGTTATATCTTCTTCACCATTATTATTATTTATGAAGTTTAAACTGCGGATATTATCGCTATTATCGATGTCTTCATTAATAATAATTTTAGACATATATTCGTTAATTTTGTTTTCATCGCTATTATCATGAACATCATCGCTATTATTATTAAAATTTTCTGATTTAGCCGCTGCATCACCGGCATATAAGGCGCTATCAGTTTGCCGCATGTTGTTGTCTAATATTTCCGGTCCTTCGCTATTATTATCAACCTGTTCTATTTTAATATTTCTGACACTTTCTAATTCGTAAGGAACAACCTCGGATATGCTTACCTCGTCCGGAACGCGGCTATTGCCGGCACTATCGCTGCCGTCTGCGCGAATATTTCCTGATTCTATTGATATATCACTGTTTGTGTTTGCAGATGCAGATTGCGTAATATCAATAACGTTATCTGCAATATCTGTTCTTGCCGTATTAACATCAATATTGGTACCGGCATCAACACGGCTGCCTGCATCAGGAACAGCATCCGGGATTTTATCGTAATCATCACTATCATTAACGGTCACATTTTTCTGAACATTTATTTTTTCATTTTCTTTATCTAATTTTTGAAATTCTTTAAAAATATTATCATCTTTAAAAAGATTCTCAAACGCTTCGCTTAATTCTGCAGAATCCTGCTCTTGTCCGGAATTTGACTGAATATTATCGTTTTTTGCGGTATTCTCAGTCATATCATCATCTGATTGTTCTGCTGGAATATTTGGAATATTTTGACGTTCATTATTTTCAATTTTTTCATGCTTTTTTTCAAATTCTGCAATATCATAAATTTTATCTTCGTTAATATTTAAACCTAAAGACCTCTTTATTTTATTAATAAAGGTTTCTTTGTCAAAAGGTCTATATATAAAACCGGTTAAACCCGCCTCAACAAACAATTCCCGTTCTTTATTCGGCAGGTCGGAAGGCGCAGCCAGCAGCACAGGAATATTAGAATATAAACCGTTATTTTTAATCTCCTTTATTATATTATAGCTGCTTGCATTGCTTATATTATAATTAATAATAATAATGGACGGAAGACTATTGTTAAGGATTGTCGTTGTTGAAGAACCGTCGTAAAGAGGAATTATTTTAAATTCGGAATTATTTAAAAAAATCATAGAGACGGTTTTTTGCATTGCATCGCTATCATCAACATACAATACTTCGTAGGGCATCGGCATAGCAGCTCCTCCTTAAAAAAATCAAAGCTTTAAATTAAAGCATAATTTTGATATAATCGTAAAATTGACTGCAGTATAAGGTAATAATTTTTATTAATTTATAATCATAATTTTAATATTATTATTATAAGTAGTCAATAATTTATTATTATATACTAAAATTAATTAATTTAATTTTTATTGTAATAATCTTAAATCAAACGGTTAATTTAATTAATTATCTTTCTAACATGCCGGTATATTTTATATTATAAATTATGTCCTTGATAAACAGATATATATTTAGACAATTTTTTCCGCCTTTTATTTTCGGACTTGTTATATTTACTTTCAGCATAATTACCAACAGAATTTTAATGCTGACGGAAATGGTCATCAATAAAGGCGTCAGCATTACTTCCGTCATTAAACTCGCAAGTTTAACGCTGCCTGATTTTATGATAATAACACTGCCAATTTCATTTTTGCTCGCAGTTTTAGTAGTATTCGGAAAGATGACTCAGTCAAATGAAATAATGGCGCTTAAGGCTTCCGGCGTCAATATATGGCAATTAACAAAGCCTGCTCTGCTATTTTCTTTAATACCTCTCGTTGCCTCACTGTTTTTTTCCTTTTATATGGCTCCGAGATTTAATTATTTTTTTAGAGTATTAGCTGTTAAAGAGATAAAAAAAGCGGTGCTTTCTGCATTAAAAAAAAATTCATTTTCTAATAAATTGGGTAAATATAAAATATTTATAAAGCAGGTAAATCCTTCAAAATCTTCCATTAAAGGTATTTTTATATTATATAAAATTAAAAATAATTCTATGGTTTTAATAGCTAACAAGGGATATATTGTTTACAATAAAAAACGAAATTTAATTTCTTTTTATTTAAAAAATGGACAGATTCAAAAAAAATACAGATCAAAAAAAAATTTCTGGATATTAAATTTTAAAACTTATAAAATAAACATCAAACTGAAAGGACTTTCGTTTCCTTCAAGAAATAATTCAGTGCATTTTATGACTATTTCGCAGCTTATTTCGAAATATAATTCTGCAGGTAATAAAAATAATATCAAAAATATTTATTTAATATATATACTTAAAAAAATTGCCATACCTATTGCGGTAATATTTTTTGTGCTTATCGGCTTGCCGCTGGCTATGCTGTCGGAAAAAAGAAGCCTCTTTATGGCTATATTTTATACCATAGCAATTGTCGTGCTGTATTATATTTTATTTACTTCAGGATTGTACTTATCGATTAAAACCGGCTTTAATCCCGTTATAGGAGTTTTTGGGGCAGATATAATTCTATTTGCCACAGGCGCTATATTATATATAAAGGCATCGGCAAAATGAAAATATTAAGAAATTATCTGCTTAAAGAATTTTTTAAAGTATTATCTATCTCAATAATTTCTTTGTCTTCTTTTTATGTAATTGTTGATTTTATATCTAATATGGAGGCATTTACAAAACATTCCCCTAATTTCAGCTATATTATTCTTTATTTTCTTCTCAAACTGCCTGAGATAATATATCGGATTTTGCCTTTATCAATTTTATTATCAACAATGCTGATAATAATCTCATTTAATAAAAATAATGAAATTACGGCTATAAAATCTTCAGGCATAAGTATGCTGAAATTCACACTTCCGTTAATAATAACTGCGCTGGGGCTGTCAATTTTTTCTTTTGCGCTCTCAAATTTTATAGCGGTGAAAACAAATATCGAAAGAAGAATAGTTATGCAAAAATATATAAATAAAAATAAAAACTACAGCGTAAAATCGATTTATAAATTTAAAACAAAAGATATAGCTATACATTATCAAAAATATATTATAACCGCAAAAGTTTTAAATATACCGGAAAAAAAATTAACCGGATTAAGCATCTATGAATTTAACAATAAATTTAAACTTGTTAAAAGATATAGCGCCAGAAACGGGTACTTTGACAGCAACAAATTAATAATGGACGATGTAATAATAAATAATTTTAATAAAAATCAGCATTATCCCTCATTTGCCAAAATTGTTAAAACAACAAGCCTTCCTATAAAACTCAGCATTAATTTTTTTAAATCATATGATTTAAAATCAGAATTTTTATCAATATTTAATCTTTTTAAGATGTTAAAGGTTGCTAAAAAAACTGATTCAAATTTAAATCTGATAAAAACGTTTATGTATTCAAAATTTGCGTTTCCTTTAATAAATTTAATGCTGGTCCTTATAGGAATATCTATAGGTATAATTATAGGCAAAAAATCCGGCACTTCCGCCGCTATCGGCATCAGCATTATTTTAGCATTCGGCTACTGGATAATAAATTCAATTGCGATATCCTTAGGGATGAGTTCGCAGCTGAATCCTATTTTAGCGGCATTTATGGCTGATTTATCTTTTTTGTTTATTGCAATATATCTTATTTCTGATTTAGATTAATAATATATTTTTATGTTCCTTCCTGCCAGGAGCGTAAATATTTAACCTGCTCTTCCGTGAGAATATCTATATCTATTCCTAAGGATTTAAGTTTTAGAAAAGCTATTCTTTCGTCTATTTCTCTCGGTACGCCATAAACCTTAGGCAGCATATCATTGCTGTACAAAGCAAATTCCGCAGAAAGCGCCTGAACGGAAAAACTCATATCCATGACGCTTGCAGGGTGACCATGCGCGCTGGCAAGGTTAATAAGTCTGCCTTCAGCAAGAACATACAATTTTCTGCCGTCTTTCATGGTGAATTCTTCAACATAATCCTTAATATTTTTCATGGATTTTGACATTTTTCTTAATTTTTTAATATTAATTTCAACATCAAAATGCCCTGAATTTGAAATAACTGCTCCATCTTTCATCACTTCAAAATGATGCTCGTCTATAACATTTATATCACCGGTAACCGTGCAGAAAAAATCTCCTATTTTTGCGGCTTCGACCATCGGCATTACTCTAAAACCTTCCATGACGGCTTCTAACGCTTTAATAGGGTCGACTTCCGTGACTATAACGTTAGAGCCTATCCCTCTTGCTCTCATTGCAAGTCCTTTACCGCACCATCCGTATCCGCAGACTACAAAATTTCTGCCGGCAAGAAGCATATCGGTAGCTCTTATAATACCGTCAATAGTGGATTGCCCTGTTCCGTACCTGTTGTCAAACAAATGTTTTGTATCGGCATCATTAACGGCAATCACCGGAATTTTTAATTCGCCTGCTGTTTCCATAGAGCGCAGTCTTATGACACCGGTAGTGGTCTCTTCCATCGAAGCTTTGATATTTTTTATTAAATTTTTATGTTTTTTATGTATCGTAGATATTAAATCGGCACCATCATCTAATGTAAAATTTGGCTCATATTTTAATACGCTTTCTATGTGATTGTAATAAGTTTCGGAATCTTCTCCTTTTATGGCATAAACGTCTATTCCAAAATCTTTGACTAACGAAGCGGCAATATCATCTTGAGTCGAAAGCGGGTTTGATGCGCACAACACTACTTCTGCTCCGCCTTCTTTAAGAGTTCTGGCAAGATTGGCTGTCTCAGCTGTTACATGAAGACACAACCCTGCTTTTTTACCCTTGAAAGGTTTTTTTTCAGCAAATTGCTCTTTTATAATAGACAAAACCGGCATATCATGCTCTGCCCATAATATTCTTTCTTTACCTTGTTTTGCAAGTTTTATATCCTTTATATCAGCCAAAACACAACCCCCTTGTAATTTTATAACTTTAGTTTATTTATATGCATTCAAAACGATATTTAAACCGTTACCATTGATTTATTTAATTCCTTAGCTGTTTCTTTAAGCTCGGCAATTTTTACCGTCTGTTCCCATGTAAAACCGTCTTCAGTCCTTCCAAAATGCCCGTAATTAGATGTTCTGGCATATATAGGTTTAAGCAAATCAAGGGTTTTAACAATAGAGTACGGTCTTAAATTAAAAACGCTGCTTACGGTTTTGGAAATTGTTTCATCATTATAGATGCCTGTTCCGAACGTATTCGCCATTACGGAAACAGGGTCTGCAACTCCAATTGCGTAAGCTATCTGAACCTCGCATTTTTTAGCAAGACCGGATGCGACAATATTCTTGGCAATAAATCTAGCCATATATGAACCGCTTCTGTCAACCTTTGAGGGGTCCTTGCCGGAAAAAGCTCCTCCTCCGTGCCTTCCCATTCCGCCATAGGTATCAACAATTATTTTTCTTCCGGTAAGCCCTGTATCGCCGTTTGGTCCGCCTATAACAAACCTTCCAGTCGGATTAATAAAAAATTTTGTGTTATTATTTATGAGTTCCGCCGGAATGACTTTTTTTATAACTTCATCTATGACGGCATCCGTAAGATGTTCTTGAGAAACATCATCTGAATGCTGCGTAGATACTACTATTGAACTTATTTCTACAGGCTGAGATTTTTCATATCTGACAGAAACCTGAGACTTACCGTCAGGTCTGATAAAATCTAACGACTTGTTTTTTCTTACTTCAGCAAGCCTTTTTGTAAGTTTATGGGCATAATATATAGGCATAGGCATAAACTCATCAGTTTCGGAAGTAGCATAACCGAACATAAGACCTTGGTCTCCGGCTCCCTGGTCTTCATCTTTTTCTCTTTCGACGCCCATTCTTATATCCGCAGACTGAGAACCTACCGCAACAATAATTCCGCAGCTTTTAAAATCAAAACCTATACGGGAATCGTCATATCCTATATCCTGTATAGTTTTTCTGATTATTTCCTGATAATTAACCGTAGCGTTTGATTTAACCTCGCCTGCAACAGCCACCAAACCTGTTGTTACCATGGTTTCCATAGCCACCTTGGAATTTTTATCCTGAGATATAAAATTATCAAGGAGTGAATCCGATATTTTATCGCATATCTTATCGGGATGTCCTTCTGTTACAGATTCTGAAGTAAAAATATAATTTCCGCTTTTATGATCCATTGTTGCGCCTCCGAATATGCATGTTTTACTGGTCGTAACCTGCATATTGTTATAATTAATTATTCATGATTTATTTTTTATTTACTGCATTCATTTAATGATAATATAAAATTAATGTATTTTCAATACTAATTATGGCAAAATTAAAGAATGTTTATATATTAATACATCTTTAATCTGCCGCAAACAACATTGTTTGTATATCTCTAATTTAAAAAAGACAATGGATTTCAAGAATTTCCGGGTCATCTTAAATTTTGCCTATATCTCTATGAAAATAAGCTATATTATATGCTTCATTTTCCGCAAAAAACATATTTTTTAATTCGTTTACTACAAAAACAGACCTGTGTACACCGCCCGTGCATCCAACGGCAACAGTGAAATATGACTTATTTTCTTTCTTATATAAGGGAAGAAAAAATGTTAAATAATCGTATATATAATTTAAAAATCTGTCTGTTTCTTCAAAATGCTTCAGATACGCGGCTACATTATCGTCTAATCCGGTCAAATCTTTAAGCTCAGGCATGAAAAAAGGATTAGGCAGGAATCTCGCATCAAACAGCGTATCGGATTCTAACGGTATGCCGAATTTAAATCCGAAAGATACCATTCTTACGCTAAAAATATGATTATTGCCCACGCATTCAACATGCGGCAAGATTAGCGAATTTAATTCGTGTATAGATGTATTAGAGGTGTCTATAATAACATCTGAAAGTTTTTTAATACCGCTCAGGAGTATTCTTTCTTTTTTAATAGATTCATGAATGCTTTTTTCTTCGGAAAGCGGATGCTTCCTCCTGCTTTCCGAGTATCTTTTTATAACTGTATCATCATCGGCATCCAAAAAAATAAATTTGAAGAAATTTGATCTATCTTTTAGAAATTTCACATGCTCTTCTAATCTTGAAAGAAAGTTTTTTTCTCTTATATCTACAACAAAAAGAATATTTTTTATTCTTGCAGCAAATACCACTTCCAAAAATTTAGGCAAAAGCAATAAAGGCATATTATCTACGCAAAAAAAGCCCTTGTCCTCTAAAATTTTTAAAGCGGAGGATTTACCTGAGCCGGATATTCCGCTTATTAAGACAATATTAAAATAACTTTTTGAATCTTCCGCCGTACCCATATTATTAATTATCAAGAATTTATTTCTATTACTGCATATTCCCCGTTATCTTTTGCATAAAGCACGGAATTTTTAAATGATTCTTTATTTTTAAAAATTATAAAATTTTCATTTTTTTTATTTAATCTATTCACAGCCTCATGCAAATCCATCTGCTTTATTTCATAATTATCTATAATTTCAATATCCGGAGCAGACATTTCTTGCATAAATATCTCTGTCTGTTCGCTATCTTTAAACTTTTCCCGTGATTTTTCTTTATGTTTTCTTATTTGCGTCTCAACTTTATCCGTCAGAAGATCTATTGCCGCATATATATCAGAGGATTCTTCCTGCGCATTTATTGTAATATTTTTAGCAACCAGCTTAATTGACGCAGCGCCGGATTCCTTATGCTGAACCCTTTCCATGCTTAATGTTACATGAGCTTCTATAATATCGTTCAAATACTTTTCCAGCTTTGAAATTTTAGTTTCGGCGTATTTTTTTATAGCTTCCGTGGGTTCAAGATGTTTAAACGTGACAACGATATCCATTGGCATATCTCCTTTAATTTTCAATTTTATTATTTCTTTTTTCTTTTGGCTGAAGACGGTATATTTAAAATTTCTCTGTATTTTGCAATAGTTCTCCTTGCTATTACAATATTTTCCATTTTTAATAAATTCACTATATCATTATCTGAATAAATTTTACCATAGTTTTTTTCATTTTCAATGATAAGTTTTATTTTAGACATAATATTGTCCGGTGAAATCTCTCCGAATGAAAAATTAGAAAAAAAACTTTTAAGTTCAAAAACACCTAAATGGGAACTTATATATTTATTCGACGTTGCTCTTGAAACGGTAGATTCGTGTAAATTTAATTCATCGGCTATTGTTTTTAATATTATCGGTTTTAAATAACCGGTGCCTTTTTCAAAAAAATCATGCTGTTTATCAATAATTAACTGTGCAATTTTCAATATTGTTTCCTTTCTGTTTTTAATACTTTTAACGAGCCAAACAGCCGATTTTAATTTTTCTTCTACATAATCTTTTGTAACCGCATTTGATATAAGTTCGCCGTTTAATATTTTTTTGTAGTACGAATTTATTCTTATAGGCGGCAAATAATTATCCTCCATAAAAACAGTATATTTGCCGTTTATTTTTTCTACATATAAATCAGGAATAATATAATTATTATTCTGATTGTCAAAATTTATCGCCGGTTTAGGCGCAAGCGATTTAAGGCGGTTGACCGATTTAATAACATTTTCCAAAATATTTCCTGTTTCTTTAACAATTTTGCTATAATTTCCGTTAGCAATATCTTTTATATAATTTTTTATAATATTTTTCAATAAATCGTCCTCAGGAAAAAAATAATCCGCCTGAAATAAAAGACACGACAGGGGATCGTAAGTCGCAATCCCGACAGGTTCCAATTTATGTATTTTAAATAAAACATTATCTAAAAGAGGGGCTAAATTACCGGCATATTTCTCTAATTCATCCGAAGATATTCTTAAAAATCCGTCGGAATCTAAATTGCCTGCAATATATTCGGCGAGTTTAACTTCATCATTGTTAAAATCACCCGTTCTTACCTGCTTCATAATAAATTCATAAAGTGTTTCCGTCCCTGCAACAGTGTTTTCAATTATATAATTTTTATCCTGCTTCCAATCGGTATTTGTGTTAATGGATAAATCATACAGCTGTTCATCGTAATTGGCAATGTAATCATTTATTGCATACGTATCATCTTTGTCATTCAAATTTTGAATATTTTCCGGTATGTTTTCGGAATTTAGGCTGGTCAGATCGGAACTATCCGTATCTCTATCATTAATGAATTCTTTTTTATAGTCTGCAGTATTAGCATCAGAATTAGCGCTATTATTGCTTTCGTTATAATTTTTTTCACCGCCGTTCATTACAACATCAACATCAATAATAGGATTTTCTACAATTTGCTGATTTATTAATTCAGACAGTTCGATATTATTCATCGCCAGCATTTTTATAGCCAATTGCAGGCGGGGCGTCATTATAAGCTGCTGGCTTAATTTAAGATTTTGTTTTAATTCTATTTGCGACATATTCTAATTGCCAAGACTGAATTTTTCGCCAAGAAAAAATCTTCTCACGACATTACTGGTGATTATCTGCGAAGGTTTGCCTTTTTCTATTATTTGACCGTCATTTAAAATATATGCGCTGTCGCATATTCTTAATGCTTCTCTCACATTGTGGTCTGTGATTAATATCCCTATAGATTCTTTTTTTAATTCTAACAAAATATCCTGCATATCTTCAACGGCTATCGGGTCTATACCTGAAAACGGTTCATCCAGTAAAATAAATTTAGGCGAAAGAATTAACGACCTTGCAACTTCTACCCTCCTTCTTTCACCGCCTGACAAACTCATGACATTTGATTTTCTGACATGACTTAACCCAAATCTTTCAATTAATTCGTCTAAGCGTTTATTTCTTTCAGTTTTCGAAATTTTTAACAGTTCAAAAATAGCAAGCAAATTTTCTTCGGCAGTGAGTTTTCTGAATACCGAAGACTCCTGGGGCAGATAGCTGATACCGAGTCTTGCCCTTTTATACATAGGCTCTTTAGTGATATTAATGCCGTTAATAAATATATTTCCCTTATTAGGTTTTATAGTTCCGGAAATCATATTAAACGTAGTTGTTTTTCCGGCGCCGTTGGGACCCAGTAAACCGGTTATTTCACCTATATTTATTTCAAGCGTTATATCATTTACAACGGTTCTTTTTTTAAATGTTTTTATTAAGTTGGCTGCTTTTAACAATTTGTATTTATTTATTTAAATTATTAAATGTTAAATTAAATTTTTTTATTGATTTTTTTTAATAGACTTCGATTTATTTTTTTTTAATAGTTAAAGATTTTTTTGAATAAATAATTGCATTAACCCGCTGTCCTTGCCCTGACAATATTTTTGAAATTCCGGTAGTAAGATTCATTTCTATTATTTTTCCGGTAATCTTGTTTTTTCCTGACCAGGCGTACGGATGTCCGGTTATAATCACCGTTTTGGAAATATTATTAAATACCGCTTTACTGCCGGTAATATTATCGTTGCCTTTAATAATGTGGACATTGCCAATGGCTACCAGCTGCTTAATTTTATTTTTTTTATTATAGAAAACCTTAAGAATGTGCGAAAATATTTTAAGGTTTTTTTTAATGGCTATCACTTTGCCTGAAAAAATAGCAATTTTTTTTTTATTGTTTACCACAAGAGAATTTGATGTAATATGGATTTTAGTTTTTGACATTTTCATGTCATTTTTAACCGGAACGGCAATACCGGCAGCATATGCATAATTTGCGCACAAAAAAATATTTAAAGGCAGCAAATACAGCATAGCTGCAGCTGTACAAACTTTTAATATGCTTAGTATTCGTAACCATGACGGCTTACGATATACAAATTTTAGCGCGTATCGCCCGTTCCTGTTCTTATCGGTATTGCTATTAATATTAGTGTTATCATAATGATCAATATTGCTATTGTTATTATTATTGTTGTTATTATTATCAATAAATCGATACGCTAAGCCATTTCCGCTTTCAAAAATTTTCATATATTAATATATTCTCCATAATTTTTTTTAAACTTTAATAAATCTCACAAATATAAGTCTATTTTACCATTTCTGTATTAAAATTTACATCTTTACCTATAATAAAAATATTTTTTTTAAGATACATCGTTAATTCTTTACCGGTAATAAAATATTTTTTGCCTGACAATTTGATGCCGTTCGGCGCTACAATTTTTTGCTTCAAATTAAAATAATAAAGCAAATCAGTCGCAAGATACGAACCTTTTACGCTTTTAACTAAAACATTGCCAGAAAATACTACATTTTTAGTTTTAATATTAAGTCTGCCTAAATTACCGGTGATAGTATATTCCGGTTTATTTACCGAATTATATATGACGGCAGTTACATCTTTTAGTTTAATTATATTTTTTTTTGGGGTTAAATATTTCAAACTTTTTGCAAATATCTCATAAACTAATTTGCCGTGTTTAAAAAATTTATAATTTATTTTTTTTAATTTTATGTAATTTTTAGAAATTTTTATTTGTAAAAATGATTTGTCTTTTATATTTATATAATGGAGAATTAAAAAAAATGTAAGGACTACTATAAAGAAAATACCTATAAATAAAGAAATTTTTTTTATTACATTAATATTTTTAATCATTGTTGTTAATCAAATTGTCATTGCTAAGAGGAATATTGGTTAAGCCATTGCTGCTGATAGAAACATTCATTGAATCGTTAAAATCGTTACTGCTTCAATTGCTATTTAATATTAAAAACATCCGTCATCTTATTGCCATATTTTTCAGTGATATAAGCTAACTTATCGATATTTAACTTACTATTGCTTGAATTCTTTTAATAATTGATCTAGCAAACCTTTTTTTTCGAGAATAAAATCTATCATTTCCCTGACGGCACCCTGTCCTCCATGATTTTTTGCCGTTATGGAAGCAAAGTTTTTCACATAAGCAGGAGCTTCAGGAACGCTTGCGGAAAGAGCTGCGCATTTTAAAGGTTCTATATCTACTATATCATCGCCCATATAAAAAACATTCTGAAAATTTAAATTATAATCATTTAAAATGTTTTGCAGACTCTTGAGTTTATCGACACATCCTTCCACATAGAAATCAATGCCTAATTCTTCACTTCTTTTTTTTGCCGCACGGCTTTTTCTTGCCGAAATAAATCCTACTAAAATACCGAATTTTTTTGCCAACCTTATACCTGCTCCGTCATGAGCAAAAAAACATTTTGTTTCTTCTCCGGATTCCGACATATATATTTTGCCATCCGTTAATATGCCGTCAATATCAAAAATTAAAATTTTAATATCGGAATAATCAACATTATTTAAATTTTTCATTTGACCTGCATTATGTTACGCTGAATTATAATTAAATAATTAGCAATTTATTTTATAATTTTTCGGAGGTATCAGATTAATTTTTTTTGCAAATATTTTCTTTGTAAATTGAATGTTTCGTATGCAAAAAAATAAATCTGATATTTTTTTACAAACAAAAAAATATATGAATATTTTCTATTGCAATATTAAAGTATTAATTAATAGTAAATAGTAAGTTGTTTTTAATACGACGCTATACCTGCTTTAATAATATCATGTATGTGTATTACGCCCGCAGGTTTCATTTTTTTTTCGGTTTTTATTGCAAAAAGAGCCGTAATTTTTAAATCTTCCATTTTTTTTAAAGCGCTTGATAGCAGTGCATCTTCAAGTATAACTTTCGGCTCGGGCGTCATTATTTCCGCCGCTGATTTATTTAGCACATCTTCTTTGGCTATCATAGCTCTTCTCAAATCACCATCCACAATGATACCTTTTAAGTTGCCTAAAGAATCAACCACACCGGTCAAACCAAGCCTTTTCGACGTCATTTCCATAATTGTTTCATTAAGCCGGCTTGTTTCTTTTACTAACGGAATATCGTCTCCTTTGTGCATTATGTCTTTAACCTTTAAAAACTTTTTCCCGATTGACCCGCCCGGATGCAGTCTCGCAAAATCTTCTTCAAGAAAATTTCTTTTCTTTAGCAGACACATTGCAAGAGCGTCGCCTATTGCAAGCTGTGCCGCCGTACTTGCCGTAGGAGCGATATTGTACGGACATGCCTCTTTATCAACTGAAACATCGAAAAAATAATCTGAAAGTTCAAAAAGCGGAGAAGTTTTATTTCCGCAAAAAGATATTATGCCTGCCCCTACAAGCTTAATTACAGGCAATATAGAAATAAGTTCTTTTGTATATCCGCTATAAGATAATGCAATAACTGCATCATCGGAAGCTATCATACCAAGATCTCCGTGAGAGGCTTCGGCAGGATGCATAAAAAAAGACGGAGTACCGGTACTGGCAAGCGTAGAAGAAATTTTTCGGGCAATTATGCCTGACTTTCCCATGCCGGTAAGCACAACTTTTCCTTTAATATTGTAAAGATAATCAACAGCTTTTTGAAAATCGGCGTCAAGCCTGCCGATAAGATTAACAATAGAATCTGCCTCTATTTTAAGAACCTCTGAAGCAGTAGCTATAATTTCCGCATCCGTAAATCTGCTATCCTGTTTATCTAATTTATTATTTAATTTATTCAGATTTAATTTTTCCATAATATAAGATGTTTAATATATAAAAACAGACAGTTTTCCTAAATATTATCCTCAACTGCTGCAATTGCAAAAATAGACTTTAAAGCATCCTTTAAAGAGGACAAATATAAAGAATTGGCAGAATCGCTTTTTGCTTCCGGAGGGTTAGGATGAACTTCAAAAAACAAAACATCTGAACCTAAAGCAGCTGCTGCTTTTGCAAGCGGTATTACATATTTTCTGTCGCCGCCGGAACATGAACCGGATCCTCCGGGCAGCTGAACGCTGTGCGTAGCATCATAGACAACAGGCACTCCAAACTCTTTCATTATGATGATAGACCTGAAATCTACAACGAGATTATTATATCCGAAGCTGACACCCCGTTCTGTAATTAATATTTTATTATTTCCGGTACTTCTAATTTTATCAATAACATTTGCCATATCCCATGGCGCTAAAAATTGGCCTTTTTTTATATTAATTATTCTATCTGTTTTGGCGGATTCGACTATTAAATCCGTCTGACGGGATAAAAACGCCGGTATTTGAATAATATCAACCGTATTTTTTAATTTTTCTATTTCTGAAATTCTATGCACATCTGTAAGTATAGGAAGATTATATTTATTTTTAATTTCTGCAAGAATTTCAATCCCCTTATCGACGCCGGGACCTCTGAAAGAATCTATGGAAGTTCTGTTCGCTTTATCGTAAGACGCTTTAAATATCAAATTAAAACACATATCTTCTGAAAGATTTTTTAAAAAAGAAGCGCACAGGTCAACCAGCTCAAAACTTTCTATTACGCAAGGTCCTGCAATAATAAGCGGATAAGCGCTATTATAATTTTTAAGTCCGAGCTGTTCTATTAAATCATTTTTTGTGAATGCGTTTTCTTTTTCTGATAAATTCATAATAATTATTCAGCGATACAAAATAAAGCTGTTCGTTTACATTACATTACATTTTATTATATTTTATTATATTTTATTGCTTTGACTGAGTTATACTGTATATTTTATTTCTTTTTATATTTAACGGCTACAGCCACAAATTCTTTAAACAACGGATGCGGCGACAATGGCGATGATTTAAACTCAGGATGAAACTGGCAGCCTAAAAACCACTTGCGGTCTGCTAATTCACATATTTCAACTAATCTGCCGTCCGGAGAAAGTCCTGAAAATACAAATTTTCCGTCATTAAATACATCTTTGTATTTATTGTTAAATTCAAACCTGTGCCTATGTCTTTCAGAAATATAAACTGAACCGTCAAGGTTTGTCTTTACAAGATTCTTGTTGTTTTCGCTATTTGTTTTTTTGGAGTTTTTATAGTAAATATTATATGCAAGCGTATTTTTCTTAAGGACGCATGGATAGGCGCCAAGACGCATAGTACCGCCCATTTTGCCTATATTTTTCTGATTTTCCATTAAACTGATAACAGGATTAGGCGTATTTTCATTAAACTCTAAAGAATCCGCATCGTTAAGACCTAAAACATTTCTGGCATATTCAACAGTCATAAGCTGCATCCCGAGACAGATGCCAAAATACGGAATATCGTTCTCCCTTGCGTATGTTATAGCATTGACCATTCCGGCAATACCTCTTGAGCCGAACCCTCCCGGTACAAGAATGCCTCCGCAGCAGGATAATTTATTGAGAGATTCCTTGACTTTATCCGCATCGCCTTCAAAATCTTCTGAATTAAAATATATAATATCTACCGAGACATTGTTGGCAAGACCGCCATGTATCAAGCTTTCATTCAAACTTTTATATGATTCTTTAAGGTCGACATATTTACCGATGATACCTATCTGCACAGAGCCTTTAACATTTTTAAATCCGTTGGAAATTTTTGACCATGCGCTTAAATCCGGCGATTTTGCCCATATATTTAAATATTCGATAATTTTTGCGTCAAGTCTTTCTTTGTGTAAACTTAATGGAACATCGTAAATACTTTTTTCATCTTTTGCCGTAATAACCGCATCTTGTTCTACATTGCAAAATAAGGCAATTTTAGCTCTAATGTCATCAGGAAGCAGTCTGTCCGCCCTGCATATTATTATATTAGGCTCTATTCCTATCGCTCTGAGTTCTTTCACGGAATGCTGGGTAGGTTTAGTTTTTAACTCGTCGGCGGTACTGATATACGGAACAAGGGTAAGATGTATATAAAGAACATTTTCTCTGCCTTTATCTAATTTAAACTGCCTTATAGCTTCAAGAAAAGGAAGACTTTCGATATCGCCTACCGTTCCGCCTATTTCTATTATTGCAACATCTTTTTTTTCAGAAACTTTAATAATATTTTTTTTAATCTGGTCCGTAATATGCGGGATAACCTGTACTGTTTTTCCGAGATAAATACCTTTTCTCTCATTATTTATCACTGCGTCATATACCTGACCGCTGGTAAAATTATTAATTTTGGTTAAGGACAGCGACGTAAATCTTTCGTAATGACCTAAATCAAGGTCAGTTTCGGCTCCGTCATCCGTTACAAAAACTTCCCCGTGCTGGAACGGATTCATTGTGCCTGGGTCAACGTTTATGTACGGGTCAAGCTTCTGTATAGTAATACTGAGTCCCCTTGCTTCTAAAAGAGCGCCTATGGAAGACGAAGCTATTCCTTTTCCTAGACTCGAAACAACGCCTCCCGTCACAAATATATATTTTGTTTTGCTGTTCATAAGTGTTTTTCTAAACCTAATACGTCTCTCATATCATAAAATCCCATTTTTTTATCTTTTAGCCATAAAGCCGCTTTAATAGCGCCTTTTGCAAAATTATTTCTTGATATTGCTTTATGAGTTATCTCTATAACTTCATCGTTGCCTGCAAAGATTACTTTATGCTCGCCTATAATATCGCCTGCCCTTACCGAAGATATACCGATTTCATTTTCAAGTCTTTCGCCAATTTCTCCGCATCTTCCGTAAACTGCAGATTCTTTAAGGTCGAGCTTCCTTTCTTCTGCAACTGCATTAGCAAGCATTAACGCAGTTCCGCTGGGGGCGTCTTTTTTATGTCTGTGATGCATTTCTATTATTTCGCAATCATAATCTTTGCCGAGATATTTAGAGGTATCATAAACGATATTGAGCAAAACATTGATTCCTAAACTCATGTTTCCAGATAATACCACAGGCATATGCTTTGCAAAGCCGGTTATTTTAGCGATATCTTCATCGTTGAATCCTGTGGAGCCTATAACTATAGGAACGCTGTAAAGCATAGCCTCTTCTGCATGAATCAGCGAAGACTGTCTTGTGGTAAAATCAATGATAACCTTATTTTTTACGGAAGATGTAAAATGCAGCGCTTCTTTTAGTGTGACAAACTTTCCGAAAGGGATTTTTTTATCTTCTATGTCATTAAGGCTTACCGATTCTTTAGTTATATTTTCTGAGTTATTAATATCAACCCCGCCAATGAGTATAAGGTCTTGATACTGGGCATCTTTAAGCAGGGAAATTATAGACTGCCCCATCTTTCCGCTGCTGCCGCATACTATTACCGCTGTCTTATCCATTAGTTTCAACCTTTTTTAATATTATATTTATTTTTTAATTAATTTCATTAGGGACAGACACTATTTATCTAATTTATAGTTTATAGCGAAATATCTTTCATTATTTTTCTATTCTTAATATACCGTAATCCTTTAACGCCTTATTTATCTTCTCAATTGTTGAGCCTGAAGGCTCCGATAAAGGCAATCTTATTTCATTTTCGATAAATCCCATAATATTCAAAGCTTTTTTGACCGGAATAGGATTGGTTTCTATAAACATAGCATGTATTAAAGGCAATAACTTAAAATTTAATTTTCTTGCGCTTTTATAGTCGCCTTTAAAACAATAATCCGTCATAAGCGACATATCTTTTGGAGCAATATTTGAAACTGTAGATATTACGCCGTGACCGCCAATTGCAATTATAGGAAGCGTCATAGCATCATCTCCGGATAATAAATAAAAATCTTCGGGCGCGTCCCTTAAAATTGTTGCAGCCTGCTCTATCGATCCGCTTGCCTCTTTAATTCCTTTTATGCTATCGATTTTTGAAAGTCTTAAAACAGTTTCCGGCAGCATGTTGACGGATGTTCTCGTCGGAACGTTATATAGAATTATGGGCAATTTTGCATTTTCCGATATCTTTCTGAAATGGAGATAAAGACCTTCCTGCGTTGGTTTATTATAATACGGAGTGATTTGTAAATGTCCGTCTATACGTAATTTCTCCGCTTCTTTAACGAGTTCTATCGCTTCTTGGGTGTTATTGGAACCGGTTCCCGCAAGAACTTTAATACGTCCTGAAGCAAATTGCGCGGCAAGTTCGATAACTCTGATATGCTCTTCAAATGAAAGCGTTGCCGATTCTCCGGTGCTTCCGCATGCAACTATACCGTCCACGCCGTTTTCTATTTGAAATTCAATTAATTTTTGAAGGGAATCTTCGTCTATTTTGTCTGCTTTAAAAGGTGTTACGATGGCGGTATAAACTCCTTTAAACATATTTTCATCTCCCATTTTAATTAATTTATTCAACAAAACATATAAAACTTACAAAACGTACAAAAAAACAAAGCAAAGCGTATAAAACATAATATATATAATATAATTAACTATAGCAGAATTAAAACGCAATACACGGCAATACGCAATACTATATATAAAATTTATAATTTTAAATCGGGAATATTTTCTTTTTCTATTAGATCTTCATATTTTTCGCGCTCTCTTATGGTATAAAATTTATCACCGTCAACCAAAATTTCTGCAGCCCGCGGACGTGAATTATAATTAGACGACATAGAAAATCCGTATGCTCCTGCACTGAGGACGGCTAAGTAATCACCTTCGTCAATGGAATGAAAAGTTCTTTCTTTTCCCAGAAAATCTGCCGATTCGCATATAGGACCGACGATATCGGCTTTTATCTTAGAACCCGTCTTTTTAATTACCGGAACTATTTCATGATAAGCTTCGTATAGAGCCGGACGTATCAAGTCATTCATTCCGCCGTCTACTATTATAAAATTTTTATGTCCGGTGCTTTTATTGTATATAACTTTTGTTATAAATGCTCCGCTATTGCCTATAATAACCCTGCCAGGCTCAAAAACGACTTTACCGCTGTAGCCTTTAAGAATCTCTTTAATTGAATTCATATATGTGGATGGGTGAGGCGGCATTTCGTTTTCGTAAGTTATGCCGAGTCCGCCGCCGAGATCTAAATATCGTATATCGAAACCTCTTTTATTTAATTTTAACAGCAAATCTTTAATGATTTTTACCGCATCGTTAAATGGTGAAATCTCGGTCAATTGAGAACCTATATGACAATCAAGACCGATAACTTCAATATTATTTAATTTTCCGGCTTCATCATAACTATCCAGCGCATGTTTAATATTAATTCCAAATTTATTTTTTTTCATGCCGGTAGATATATAAGGATGCGTTTTGGGATCTACGTCAGGATTAACCCTAAAAGCAATTCTCGCCTTTTTACCCATATTTCCCGCTATTTTATTTATGAGATACAGCTCGGACAAAGATTCAACGTTAAACATTAAAATATTGGAATTTAATGCAAATTCTATTTCAGCCTCAGTTTTTCCTACACCGGAATAAACAACCTTCGACGTATCAACGCCGGCTTTTATAGATCTGTATAATTCTCCGCCGGATACTATATCTGCTCCCCAGCCTAATTTAAATAAAACATTTAAAATAGCTATATTAGAATTAGCTTTAACGCTAAAACATACAATTGAATCCATAACTTTAGAACTTTCGTTAAAAGCTTTAAAATGTCTTTTTACGGTAGCTAAAGAATATAAATAAAAAGGCGTTCCTACTTCCTCTGCTATTCTTTTTACGGAAACGGATTCGCAATAAAGCTCATTGTCCTTAAAAATAAAATCGTTCATCTTATTAAATAATTTCCTTTTTCTATATGTTAATCATTAATTAAATTTTTTGCGGTACTCCGACAAATTATAATTTTCTTTCTACAACATAATCTGCAAGACCCATTAAGCTTTCTTTGACTATTGAATTGTCGAATTTTCTCAAATTATATTTTGCTTTTTCTATAGATTCATTAGCTTTTTCTATAGTATATTCAATAGAATTGTATTTATTTATAAGTTCTAAAACATTATTTAAGTCGTTTTTTGTAATCTTTTTTTTGAATATTATCTCTTTAAAATCCTCTTTCTCTTGAACATCGCATCGTTCAAGCGTATGAATGACGGGCAGCGTAATTTTGCCTTCTTTCAGGTCGTTGCCTATATATTTTCCAAACGCTTCATTTTTTGAAGTATAGTCTAAGGTGTCGTCCATTAACTGAAACGCTATGCCTATATTTAAACCATAATCGTAAAGATTCTGTTCATATTCAGGTTCTGCGTCCCTGCCTGATATAATAGCTCCTGCCTGCGAAGCGCATGCGAAAAGAACTGCCGTTTTTTTTATAATTATATCTAAATATTCATCTTCGGTAGTATTAATATCCGCCGTTTTAACTAATTCTTTCACTTCTCCTTCAGCCATTAATGTAGTTGCATTCGCGTACGCAGATATTATTTTAAGATTATTTATTTTTGAAAGTATCTCAAAAGATTTGGCAAATAAATAATCGCCTACCAATACGGATGCTTCATTTCCAAAAACTATATTAGCCGAACTTTGCCCTCTCCTTAAAAGAGCGCTGTCAACAACATCATCGTGAAGAAGCGTCGCAGTGTGAATAAATTCTATGATAGTCGCAAGCAGTATATGTTCTTCTCCCGTATAGCCGCATAACTTTGCCGATAATATAACTAAAGCGGGTCTTATCCTTTTGCCGCCGCTTGATATAACATATTTTGCAACTTTATTTATTAACGGGGTCTCCGACATTAAATAAATATCAAATTGCTTTTCTACTTTAATCAGGTCGTTTTCAATAAAATTAATGTCAAACAAATCGGCCACCTTTATTTTTAATATTTAAGTTGTATATAACGTGAAATTTGACATTCAAATGCTTACTATTTTATTTTACTTAAGTCAAATATTCAATGATTTTTTTTAATTTTGAAACAGGATGAAAATTAACGTTTTTTATTATCTGCACTTCTTTCATATTTACATCAGGTAAAATAACATCGGTAAATCCTAAATTTTTAGCTTCTCTGACCCTCGAAGAAGGATTATTTACCCCTCTTATTTCTCCGGTAAGCCCTATTTCCCCAAAAGCAATAAAGTTGGAAGGGAGAGGCTTTTCATTATAGCTTGAAATAATAGCAAGAGCAAGCGGCAAATCTATTGACGGTTCCTGTATGCTCAAGCCGCCGGCTATTTTAATATATATTTCTTTAGAGGAAAGTTTAATACCCTCTTTCTTTTCTAAAACAGCGGCAATAATAGACACTCTTCCGCTGTCTATTCCAAGACAAACTCTTTTAGGCACAGGCATATAAGAATGAACTATAAGAGCCTGCACCTCTACAAGCAATGACCTGCTGCCCTCAAGGCATGCTGAAATTACTGAGCCCGTTGAGCCTTCCTGTCTTTGATTAATAAAATACCCCGAGGGGTTTTTAACGCCGGAAAGTCCGTTTTCCGTCATTTCGAAAATACCTATTTCATTAGTGGAACCAAATCTGTTTTTATAGCATCTCAAAACACGATATGAATCACTCTTGTTTGAATCGAAATACAAAACAGTATCCACTATATGTTCTAATGTTTTAGGTCCTGCGAATAATCCTTCTTTGGTGACATGTCCGACTAAAAAAACACCGCATCCTTTTTCAAGACAGGCTGTTATAATTTCATGCGAAATTTGCCTTAAAGAATTTGGGCTTCCGTACGCTTTGTCAGATTCAGGGGAAGTAACCCTCTGTATTGAATCAATAACGATAAAATCATAGTCATTGTTGTTAATAATATATAAAATCTCGCCGATTTCGTTAATAGCAAGCAAAAACATATTTGGAGAAACCGTTTTTAATCTTTTGGCGCGTGAAAGAAGCTGACTTATAGATTCTTCGGTTGAAATATACAGAATTTTTAAACCCGCTTGGGATAACCGGCTTGATATCTGAAGCATTAGCGTAGATTTGCCGATGCCGGGCTCACCGCCTATCAATATGCTTTGGGCATCTACTACGCCCGAGCCTACCGCAAGGTCAAATTCTTTAATCCCGGTGGCTATTCTTTCATGCGATTCCTGAAGCGGGGCAGATGCAGCAGATACAGCAATGACCGCAGGCGCTTTTTCATATCCGCATTTAGCTTTCTTTTCGGAAGAAGTCTGTTCGGAAACCTCTGCCATAGTGTTAAAATTATGGCATTCTGAACATTTACCAACCCATTTTATTGATTGAGCGCCGCAAACAGAGCATTGATACATTAATTATTTAAAATATTTTATTTATTTATTTTATTTATTTTATTTATTTTATTTTATTTTCAGCATTACTAACCAATTTTAAGAACGTATCGTTTTCTTCGTCAAATTCCGTCGTTAAAAACAATTTGACTTCTTTTTCCGAACCCCTTGTATCTATTGTAATGCCGTTGTTTTTAACAATCAGAACATTAGCGTTAAATTGCTTCCTTGAATTTATTATATAATCTTCGCTGACTGCAAAAATAGCTCTTATATTTTTATATTTGTTAAATATGACATTCATTACTTCATAATTTTCACTCAACAGCACTATGCCGTATTCTAATCTCCCAGCCGATATGGCTTCAGCCATTTTATCAGCCATTTTAAAAATATCTTTGTGCTGGTCCACCCGCGAAGGACCTAAATCATAAAGACTTGTCCATTGGGTATCAAGAAATATACCTATTTTTTCTTTAAAGAAAAAACTATCTTTGTCCGAAAATATGCCGACTTTAAGCGCTTTCTTTGTATCCCTGTCGTCAACATTGACAAAATCCTGCAAATGCATCTGGGAAGCCATTTTAATTTAAACCTCCTTATTTTTATTAATAACAAAACACCATAACTTAATCGGTGTTTACTCTTATTGTATGATAATATATTATCTTAACTTATCTTATGTGCCTTGCACCTTATATATCGCACATATATTGGTTGCTATCGCTTTGCCCATCTTGAAATTTATTAACAATAAAAACATATTGATTTATTACTACTTGACCTTACACTATTATTATATCTCAAAAAAGATGCTAAAGATATATTATAATATCACTTTGATCCTGCATTAGAAAAAATTAATCTCCAATTCTGACTCTTTGCAGTAATTTTTTCGAAAAAGGTGTCGGATTGATTTTTTTTGCAAATATTTTCTTTGTTTAAGGCAAAAGGTGTCTGACACCTTTTCCGAGTAACACCTTTTTCTTCTGCAAGAAAGTTATCTACTCCAAAAAAATAATAGAAACGGCATATTATAATATAATAATCTTACATTATTATATTATTGTCAGTTACCGAAAATTGCCGTAAAACCCTTGTTTCAGCAAAGGAGGTATGTAAATCTCTGCACTAAACTGCATCGAAGCATTTTATATCGAATGATAATCTGCAAAGGACGGCCACGATTGTCTTACTATGCTGTCAAGTTCTTCAGGACTTAATTGTTCATATTTTTTTATATAAAAATTATTCCTTTTTGTTTTGGCTTTTAACAATGGTTTATAAAAAATAGAAAAAAGTTCTTCTTTATAATCTGCAAGCAGATTACTCCCTGTTTTCAAACTTTCATAGATAAATTCTCCGGTCAATGTTCCTGAAATAACGGCGCTTAAATTACCCGCGCCGGTTATAGGATGTGTAAGTCCTGCGGCATCCCCGCAATATGCAATATTTCCGCATATCGTTTCATTGAGGGCTGAAATTGGTATTAATCCGGAAGTTTTTGATATTGCTTCACCGCTTATAATACCTTTCTGCTTCATTTCACTTAAAAAAAGAGCAAAGGATTGCCTTAAATTAATATCATTATGACCATTTTGCTCTATGCCTATTCCGACATTTGCAAAATCAAGTTTGGGGAAAACCCATCCGTAACCATAAGGAATGTAATTCCTGAAATAAATCATAGCGGAATTTAAACGCTTCAAGAGTTTGGTTTTAATCTGAATACCGTGTATATAAACTTCATTGCGAATATATTGAGCATTGCGCTGCTGGCCGCTAAAATCTATGAAATTTTTTGCTCCGGCTGCGATTACGAGATATTTATAATTTATTTCTATTATATTATTGCTTATTTTATCCCTTGCAATTAATTTATTTTCATTTTCTATCACCGTCTGCGCAAAAGTATTGGTTATTAATTCCGTTCCTTTTTCAGCCGCAAGCATAGCGATGTAATAATCAAAAATTTCTCTATTTAATATATAGCCCCTGCCGTCAAATTTATAATTCTCTTTTTCAGTATCTACTTCCATATATTCGACATTTTGGCAGACTGCTTCCGGCTTATCCGTTAAATCTATATATTGATTTATATTAATAGGAATAAACTCGGCGCATTGAACCGGCGTTCCGGGTTTTGCCTTTCTCTCTATAAGTATATTGCCGACGCCGCACTTAGATAATTCATAGGCGCAAGCACTTCCGGCGGGTCCTGCCCCTACAATCAGTACATCTGTTTTCATAAAGTTTATTTTTGCCGCTTTTTAATTAATCTGCTTAACTTAATTATTTAACCTTAATTATTCTATTAATTATTTTTATTTAATTCCACCATGTTATACATTTAAATGAAAATGTATCTTTAGTTACCTTAATTATTCTATTAATTATTTTATTTAAAATATTTTTATTAAATTATTTAAACTTAGTTAGCTATTTAGTCCAAAAATTCTATACAAAATGATTCTATTATTGTTAGTATCTGCTACAGCAAGATATTTTCCGTTTTTAGATATTGAAATATTCGACTCATGATTAAAATTTCTGCCGCCTATCCCCGGTGTTCCAAAATTATATGATTTGATAACATTAAATCCTTTAGAAAGTTTAAAAACGGTTATTATGCTTCTTCCGTAATTTGCGACGAATAAATAGCCGTTTTTATAAACTATGCCGACCGGATGAAAAAGTTTATGCCCGTTTTCGCCTTTTGTTCCGATAGTGCCAAGTAAATTAAATTCTTTATCAAAAACTAATATCTTTGAAAGTTTATAATCCGATATATATATATATTGTTTAGAAAATGCCATGCTGACCGGTTTTTTTAAAATATTATGCTTAGCTTTATTTTTCGGGTCTTTCTTTTCGTAAAACTGACCATCTTTAAAATAAATTAAAATATCGTTTCCGCCGGAATTTGCAACATAAATTTTGCCGTTGGCAAAACCGGCGTATGTAGGTTCAACAAGCCTCTTTTTAGCGTTTTTAGACTTGCCGAATTCTTTTATGAAGTTTCCTTCCGGCGTAAAAACCTGAATTCTGGAATTGCCGGAATCTACAACATAAATATCGGGTTTCCCATTAGCAGATGAATAAACCGTGCCGTAAAGAGGCACCATAAATTCGCCGGTTGCGCCTCCCTGCAGCCCCCATTGCCTTATATATTTTCCCTGAATATTGAACTTCAAAATTCTGGAATTGCCGGAATCTACAATATAAATAATCCTGCTGCCCTGAAAAAATACATCGGCAGGACCTTTTAAACCGTATTTATTTCCGATTATTCTAACTAATTTTATTGAAAACGGCGCTTTTTGAAAGTTTTTTATAAATTTCTTTTGAAAAACAAGAACTGATAGAATAATAATTACCGCCAGACTTAAAATAAAAACTATTTTGCTTATTTTCTCTTTAAAGGCCATAAACTTGCCTCCGCATTAAATTACATTCTGATTATAAGATATATTGCAATATATAAGATAAATATTTAATTTATATTCTTATCATTAATCAATTAATATGTAAAGCAAGAAAATTTGAAAAGGAAGAACTAATGTCAAAATAATTTTTGCTTTTTACGCAAAAGATATAATAATAGCCTCTTTTTAGCGCAGATTTATTTATTTTATAAAAAAATATATTCATGCTGCGGTTCCCTGTTTCATTTAATTTAAATTTTTTGGCAAACTTTAAATTTTGTATTGCGGCAAGTTTTACCTGAGAACATGATAAATTTTTTTTTGTTTTCTTTTTAAAACTTTTTTCATATATTAAAAATTCTTTGATGTTTCCGGTATTAAATTTATATTTATAAATAACGGTAAGGCTATCTGCTTTTTTTTTGATTGAAATTATATGCGGAGCATAAGGGGGCTGAACGGTAGGCGCCTGCGGATACCCAGTCTTTGCGCATCCGGATAAAATCAAAACAAACAAAATGATAAATATAATTAATAAACCGGACAGAATAAAATGATTTTTTTTAGGAAGATTAATTAATAGCATACGCAATATAACATATATAACATAACTTATTTAACCTATTTGCAGAAGTTGGCAGAAGTTGGCAGAAATTATTGAATAAGCCATAAAGTTAGTATTAATTATATAAAATTATTAGTGAATTATTAAATTGTTTTAGACTGCTTTATAACTTTATAAAAACATTTCATCATCTTTATCTCTTTCAATTTCATCGTCGTAATCAGGTATCATCTTTATTATTCGATCTAATGACGTGCTGCCGTAAGTTTTTTTACTGTTTACCGAATGTCCGGCATCAAATAAAACGTAAATATCATTTTCGAAAAGTTCTGAAAATCTTTTGTAATCATTAATCGTAATTTCCGATAATTTTACATTTTTATCTTTAGAATAACTCACGGCATTGCCTATTATTTCATGAGATTTTCTAAAAGGCAGACCTTTATTGACAAGATAGCTGGCCATATCGGTCGCATATATTTCATCATCGTTAAGCTGCTGCCGCATATTGCTTTTTTTAAATTCAAGCGTTCCAATGATTTCCTTAAATATTTTCAGAGATTTATAAATAGTTTCAGAACTTTCCATGACAGGCTTTTTATCCTCCTGCATGTCTCTATTGTAAGCAAGAGGCAAAGATTTCATCATTATAAAAAGAGAGACTAACCCTGATATTACGGAACCTGTTTTTCCCCTTATAAGTTCTAAAACATCGGGATTTTTCTTTTGCGGCATAATGCTTGAACCTGTCGTAAATTCATCTTTAATATCTACAAAATTAAATTCCTGAGAATTCCATAATATCAACTCTTCGCAAAATCTTGAAAGATGCAGCGATATCATTGATAAAACAAAATTAAATTCAATGGCAAAATCTCTATCTGAAACCGAATCTATGCTGTTTCTGGATACTTTTTTAAAACCGAGTATTTTTGCTTCTAATTCTCTATCTATATTGAAATCAGCGCCTGCAAGAGCTCCGCTGCCGAGAGTCATAGAGTCTGCCGAAATATATGCATTTTTTAGTTTAATAAAATCTCTGGTAAACATTTCATAATAAGCCAGCAGGTGATGGGCTAATGAAACAGGCTGGGCATGCTGCATATGCGTATAACCCGGCAAAAAAGTTTCAATGTTATCTTTTGCTTTTTTTATAAGTTCGCTTCTTAAACCGATTAGCGCATCTGCTGTCTTTTTTATTTCATTTTTAATATAGAGTCTGAAATCTAATGAAACCTGGTCGTTTCTGGACCTGCCGGTATGTAATTTTTCGCCTGCGCCGCCTGTAAGTTCAATGAGTCTTTTTTCAATATTAATATGAATATCTTCATATCTTTTGTCAAATTTAAATTTATTTAATTTCAGTTCTTCGCTTATAACGGAAAGTCCATCTTTAATTTTATTTTTTTCATCTTCCGTAACAAGCCCCGCCTTAAACAGCGCTTCAAGATGAGCAAAACTGCCTTCGATGTCAAATTCCGCAAATTTTTTATCTATGTCTAAAGAAGCGGTAAAATCGGCAGTTAAGTCGGAAATATCTTCTTTAAATCTTCCGCGGACAAAATTATCATTGCTCTCTTCGTTTGCTTTATTTGCTCTTTTTGCCGACATTTTATATAATTTTTATACCGTAATATTGTATTTTAGTTTAATTAAACAATTAAAAATAATTAATATTTATTTATTTTCTCAACTTAAATCTTAACGCTTTTAAATTAATAAAACCCGTTGCGTCTTTTTGAGAATAAGAACCCTTGTCGTCTTCAAACGTAACAATAGACTCCGAATATAGAGTTTTATCAGACTTTCTGTATAATATTTTTATATTGCCTTTGTATAATTCTACGCCGATGCTGCCGCTGACATTTTTCTGCGTTGAATCAATCATACTCTGCAATGCGCTAAACTCAGGACTGAACCAGCTGCCTTCATAAATTAATTTTGAATATTTTGGAAGAAGACTGTCTTTTAATTCTATTTCCTCCCCTGTTAACGTTATAGCCTCAAGCGCTCTATGGGTAAATTGCAGCAGGGTTCCGGCAGGGGTTTCGTATATTCCTCTTGATTTCATTCCTGTAATCCTTGTTTCTACAACATCCGCCCTTCCTATGCCGTTTCTTCCCGCAATTATATTCAGTTTTTCTATTATATTGAACGGAGTCTCTTTATTGCCGTTTAAATATACAGGGTTTCCGTTTTCATAAGAAATTTCAACTTTTTCGGATTTGTCCGGAGCATTTGCCGGCGAAACTGTAATTTCAAACATGCTTTCATCCGGCGCATTATTTAAATTCTCTAATATGCCGCCCTCATAGCTTATATGAAAAAGATTTCTGTCGCTTGAGTAAGGTTTCTCTTTTGTAACCGGAACGGCAATACCGTTTTTAGAGGCATAGTCTATAAGTTCCGTTCTTGACGCTATATCCCATATTCTCCATGGAGCGATAACTTTAATTTTAGAATTGACTGCGGCATAGGCAAGTTCGAAACGTACCTGATCGTTGCCTTTGCCGGTAGCCCCGTGGGCAACGTATTCGGCTCCGGTTTGAGCAGCCAATTCAATCTGTCTTTTTGCGATTAAAGGTCTTGCAATTGACGTACCGAGCAGATATATGCCTTCATATAAAGCATTGCCTCTTAAAGCCGGAAAAATATAATTTAAAGCAAATTCTTCCCTTAAGTCTTCTATGACTACTTCTGCCGCGCCTGTCTTAAATGCTTTTTCTCTAACGGCATTTAAATCTTCCTTCTGTCCTACATCGGAACAGTAGGCTATCACATCGGCATTATAAGTATTAATGAGCCATTTTAATATAACCGAAGTATCCAGACCGCCTGAATACGCAAGAACAATCTTTGTTTTTCCGGTGTTTTCCGCCATTTTTTATTCCCTAATTAATTAATTAAAGTTATAACTTGTCAAATAAATAAATAAATTATTATTTAAACGTTGATTGTTGATTAATTAATAAAATTAACTAAATTTATTAATTTAAAAGCGTTAAGATTTAAGCTTAGAAAATAAATAAAAAAATAAATATAAATAAATAAATAACTGTTTAAAGTTATATTAAAAAAATTATATAAATATTTTTTCCATTATAGCTTTTTGAACATGCAGCCTGTTTTCAGCCTCGTCAAAAATATTTTTTGAAAAATTTTCAAATACTTCTTCCGATATCTCCTCGCCTCTGTGAGCAGGCAGACAATGAAGGAGAATAACGTCGTTCTTTGCGCTGTCTATAACCGATTTATCGATAATATAAGGCTTGAGTTTCTGTATTTTTATATCGTCGTTATCCTGTCCCATACTTATAAAAACATCGGTAGTGACAACATCTGCATCTTCTGAAGCTATTAATTTGTTGTGGATTATTTCAAAAGAACCGCCGTATTTTTTAGAATTATCGGCAACTTTCTTATTAACTTTGAAACCCTCAGGAATAGCGAGAACAAGCTTAAAACCCATAATCGCCTGAAGATTAATCCATGAATTAGACATATTATTCGGATCGCCTAAATAAACTACTTTAATTTTTTTTATATCATTTTTAATCTCGTAAACCGTAAATAAATCCGCTAAAATTTGTGCAGGATGATACATATCCGTCAAACCGTTTATTACCGGTTTTTCAAAAAAATCGGCGAATTCTTCTATTCTATCCTGTCCAAAAGTTCTGATGATAACCCCGTCTAAATATTTGGCAAGCACCCTTGCTGTATCTTTTACCGGTTCCCCTCTTCCGAGCTGCATATCTCTGGAAGACATAAACAGCGGCGAACCGCCCAGTTCTATAATGCCTACCTCAAAAGACACTCTGGTTCTCGTAGAAGATTTTTCGAATATCATACCTATTTTTTTATCCGCGAGCGGTTTATTACTATTATTAAGTCTATTTTTTTTAAAATATGACGCTCGTTCAAAAATAGAATAAATTTCTTCTTCGGTTAAATCTAATACGGAAAGAAAATTTTTTATTTTATTCATTTTATTTTATATTCCTGTTCAATTTATTAGCTTTATTCTGTTTGCTTATTATATTAATTAAATATTTAAGAACTCAAAATTTCATCCATTGCGCTGCAGATTAAATCAATTTCTTTTACGCCTATAATTAAAGGAGGCGTTAATCTGATAGCTTTTTCCTGCACGGTGGTCGTAAGGAATCCCATATTTATCAATTTTATGGCTACATCCTTTGATTTTAAGTCATAAAACTCGATTGCACTTATAAGACCTATTGAACGTATCTCTTTAATTTTGCCTGAAAATTTTTCTTTCAGTTTAATCAGCTTTTCCTTCAAATATAAACCTTTTTCCGTAACATTTTTAAGAAAATCTTTTTCTAAAATTTCATCCATAAAAGCATTAGCCGCAGAACAGACTAACGGTCCTCCGCCAAAAGTAGAAGCATGGTTTCCGGGTTCAAATGCGTCAGCCGCTTTCTGCGTGGCAAGCACCGCACCGATAGGCAAGCCTCCAGCAAGCGGCTTTGCCAATGTCATAATATCCGGTTCTACATCAAAATTCATGTATGCAAAAAGCTTTCCGGTTCTTCCGAGTCCCGCCTGCACTTCGTCAAATATCAGCAGCATATTATTTTTTTCGGTAATTTCTCTGATTTTTTTAATGTAATCGCGCGATGCTATATTTACTCCGCCTTCTCCCTGCACCGGTTCAATCAATATTGCGCAGTAATCGTCATTGCCGTCTATAAGATTTTCTATCTGTTTTATATCATTATAATCAACGTAATCAAAGCCTGGCAAAAGCGGTTCAAAACCTTTGCGGTATTTTTCCTGTCCTGTTGCCGCAAGCGCTCCGAAAGTTCTGCCGTGAAAAGAATTATTCATGCTGATTATTTTATAACCTCTTTTTGAAATTTTACTGGAGTAGCTTCTTGCCAGTTTAATAGCGCCTTCAATACTTTCGGCTCCGCTATTGCAAAAAAATACTTTAGACGCAAACGAATTTTCTACTAATTTTTGCGCCAATAAAGCTTGCGGCTCGGTATAAAAATAATTTGAGACATGAATTAATTTTTTTAACTGGTCTATAACGGCATTATTAATCGCTTCATTATTATACCCGAGGTTATTTACGGCAATACCGGCTGCAAAATCAATATATCTTTTTCCTTTTTCGTCAAAAAGTTCCGTCCCGCTGCCTTTCGTCAATTCAAGGTCAAATCTTGAATAAGTATTCATTATATATTTAGCAGTAAGTTCTTTTGTATTCATCTTATTTTACAGCTCCTTAAATTAATTTTTAATTAGGACGTACGCCATTTTCTTTAAATATAATAAATCAGATAAACAAACACAACTCTATTTTTCTATCTTTCTCACATTTTAAAGCGTTATCTGCGTGCCTATGCCTTTTTTGGTAAATATCTCCAATAAAACGGCATGAGGAACAGAACCGTTAATTATATGAACTTTTTTAACTCCGTTTTTTACGGCGTTTATGCATGAATTTACCTTAGGTATCATGCCTCCGTATATTATCCCATTTTTTAGCATTTTTTCAATATCTTTTTCTTTTGCGGATTCTATAAGTTTTCCTTCGCCGTTTAAAAGCCCGTCCTGGTCGGAAAGCATGATGAGTTTTTCCGCTTTCAGTTCGGAAGCAATGGCGGAAGCCGCTACATCGGCATTAATATTTAACGTAATACCGGATTCATCCATACTGACGGGAGCTATGACCGGAATAAATGATTTATCCAATGTTTCTAATATTTCTTTGTTGATTTTTTTTACGATACCTACGCTTCCTAAATCTACATATTCATTTTTAATTCTTTCTGCAATAATCAAATTTCCGTCTTTTCCTGATATTCCACAGGCTTTTCCGCCAAATTTGCCTATTAGGGCAACAAGGTCTTTATTAATTTTGCCCGATAAAACCATTTCTACGACTTCCATAGTTCCGGCATCCGTTAAACGAAACCCGTTGTGATAATTGCTCTTTATGCCGAGACGGGTTAAAAGATTGTCAATATCTTTGCCCCCGCCATGCACCACAACAATATTAATTCCTATTAATTTCAGCAATATTATATCCATTACGAAATTTTCTTTGAGCTCATTGGAAGCAGCGATAGAACCGCCGAATTTTATTACAAATGTTTTTGAATAAAATTCCTGAATATACGGCAATGCCTCAAGAAGTGTTTTTGCTTTTTTTATATATTCTTCCATAATTTTTTTTATATTTGCGACAAACAATTATAAAATATATCTTGCAAGATCTTCGTCTTTGACTATATCTTTTAATTTGGAATCGATATATTTTGCGTCAATAATAAATTTTTTGGCAGTTTTATACGGCGCGTCGAATGATATATCTTCCATCGCTTTTTCTAATATCGTCTGAAGCCTCCTTGCGCCGATATTTTCAGTTTTAAGATTGACTTCTTCGGCTATCTCTGCAATACGTTCTATGCCGTCTTCCGTAAAATCTAAATTTACCTTTTCGGTTTTTAAAAGCTCATGGTATTGTTTTATTAATGCATTTTTAGGCTCTTTCAAGATTCGTACAAAGTCATTTTTGCTCAATGATTCCATTTCAACGCGTATAGGAAATCTGCCCTGCAATTCAGGTATAAGGTCAGACGGTTTAGACACATGAAAAGCCCCCGCCGCTATGAATAATATATGGTCTGTTTTGACGACTCCGTATTTGGTCATTACATTTGAACCTTCTATGATAGGGAGTAAATCCCTTTGGACTCCTTCTCTCGAAATGTCAGGTCCATATGATTTTTCACGCGAAGCAATTTTATCAATTTCATCTATAAAAACCAATCCTGAATTTTCTAACTTTTCTATTGCATTTTTAATTACTTTGTCTATATCTACAAGCCTTTCGCTTTCTTCACGTATCAGTATTTCATACGCTTCGGAAACCCTGACTTTTTCAAGTTTTTTTTGCTTAGGAAACATGCCCGAAAACATTTCTTTTAAATCCTGCCCTATATCGTCAAAACCTGCCTGACCCGAAAAAACCTCTATAACCGGAAATGATTGCCTGTTAGATGATTTAACTTCCATTTCGACAGTTCTGTCGTCAAGTTTCCCTTCTCTAAACATTTTTCTGAATTTTTCTCTTGTATGCGCATGCGTGTCGGCAGGAATTTCAGCCGCATTTTTTTTGGACACCTTAGGCGGCGCAGGAACTAATAAATCCAGCAGCATCTCCTCGGCGTTTTCCTGAGCTTTTTCAATAACATTGTCCATTTCTTTTGTTTTTTCGCTCATAATAGAAATTTCCGTCAAATCTCTTATCATAGCTTCTACATCTCTGCCCATATACCCTACTTCAGTAAATTTAGAGGCTTCCACTTTAATGAAAGGAGAGTCCGAAAGTTTAGCTATTCTTCGCGCTATTTCAGTTTTGCCTACCCCGGTCGGTCCGATTAATAAAATATTTTTAGGCACTATATCATCCATTATATCTGCCGGCACGGTGTTTCTTCTAAAACGAGTCCTCAGGGCTATAGCAACAGCCCTTTTGGCTTTATCCTGACCTATAACGTATTTATTCAGTTCTTTCACTATTTCTTTAGGTGTTAAAAAATCTATTTTCCCAGCCATATTAGATTATTTTCCCTCGCCTTTAAGTTTTAAATTGTAATAATATTGTTTGATTTGCGTTTATATTGCTTCCACTATAATATTATTGTTGGTATAGATACATATCCTTGAAGCTATTTTTATTGAATATTCCGCTATTTCTTTTGCCTCCATTTCCGTATTTTCCATTAAAGCAAGGGCGCACGCCATAGCGTAAGGTCCGCCCGAACCGATAGAAAGAACATTTTCGTTTTCATCAGGTTCTATAACATCACCCGCTCCGGAGATTATAAATAAATCCTTGGCATCGGCAATGATAAGCATAGCTTCAAGCCTGCGTAAAATCTTATCGGTTCTCCAGTCCTTAGCGAGTTCAACACTTGCTCTTCTTACATTACCGTTAAATTTTGCAAGTTTTTCTTCCATCTTTTCAAAAAGAGTAAAGGCATCTGCCGTCGCACCGGCAAAACCTGTTACTACTTTGTCATCATAAAGCCTTCTGACCTTTTTTGCAGTATTTTTCATAACGGTATTGCCTAATGTAACCTGCCCGTCTCCAGCGACGGCTATATGACCGTTTCTTCTAACGCCTATTATAGTTGTACCTAAAAGTTTTGCGCTTTCATTGTTATTATTTGCCATTGTATATCAATTCTCCTTCTCGTAAATAATTTTCATTGTTAGCTATGTGTTTTTATTATTATTAGCTAAATAATAATAAATAAGTTAATAAATTAAATAAGTTAATAAAATAACCGGCTAAACCGTCATTAAATCAGACAATAAATGAATAAAATTAATGCGATGATTAATTAATCTTATATGCTAATCGATCATTAAGTAAGACAATAGACAATAAACTATTTAACCGCATGCGGATGGGATTGCTTGTAGACATCTAATAATTTCTTCAAACTCAAATGAGTATATTTTTCAGTCGTAGAAAGATTAGAATGTCCGAGCATATCCTGAATAGAACGCAAATCTGCACCGTTATCGAGCAGATGTGTAGCAAAAGAATGCCTTAAACTGTGCGGCGATATATTTTTGAATTGACCTGTTATAAGCATAGATTCACGAACTATTCTATGAACAGTTCTGCGTGTCAGATGATTTCCTTTTTTATTAATAATCAAAAATTCGCTTTTAAAATTTAAATTCGCGATATGAGCGCCTATATAGTTTTTCCATTTTTGAATTTTATTAACGGTTTGAATGGTTAAAGGTATTATTCTCTCTTTTGAACCTTTTCCTAAAACTTTGACGTAGCCTTCGTCGAGCTCTAAATCTTTATACTTTACAAAAATTATTTCACTGACTCTTAAACCGCTCCCGTAAAGAAATTCTAATATTAAATCGTTTCTCAAGATTTCAAACTCATATTTTACGCCTTTTTTTTCGAAAGATAAAGACCTGTAATTGTCTAGCAGAAATTTTGCTTCATTTACAGTTAAAAAAAAGGGTAATTTTTTTTCTATTTTCGGAAGCTCTAACAAAAAAACCGGATTTTTATCTATAACATGTCTTTTTTCAAGAAAATTAAAAAAAGCCTTTATAGATTCTATTTTTCTGGCAAGGCTTACTTTTTTAACCTTATCGTATTCTTTGCTCAAATATCCTCTTATGTCTATCTCTGCAATTTCTTTAACGTCTATGTCATCATTGCCATTATTATTATCATTATTATCATTTTCCGTTGCATTATTCGTATTTTTATTATTATCGTCGCAATAGCCGTTATTGTGCCGGCAGTCTTTCTTCCGGCTTTCGGAAACGTTTTTCAAATACATAAATAATTCCTTCATATCTGAAGAATATGCCGTTACCGTATTTATGGAATAATTTTTATCAAGCCGCAAATAATTTTCAAACTCTGCTATGTAATCCTGTTGCTTTTCCATAATTAAAGAAATTATCAAATAAAAAGCGAATAAGGGAATTCTTAGAATAAATAAAATAATTAAACAAACATAACAACAAACATGGCTGTTAAAAAACTTAAACTAAAATTATATCACAAATAATAATTAAATATCTGCAATTTTATAAATATTTATTATAAAACCAGATTTAAAAAACAGGTTTAAATTCAAAAATTTTCAATAATTTTCTAAAAAATAATCCTATACGCCAAAACAAAAGAGCCGAATAAAATGCAGTAAAATGCAAACGGATAAAGCGCATTAACCTCATATTTGTGAAAATATTTCATTAAAAACCATATGCTAAAATACGCTACAACGCCTGCAACAATACCGCTTATAACAGCTATTATATCAAAATTGGCAAGATGAAGTTTCAGCATTTTTGGAACTTCTAAAAGTCCTGCGGCAAATATAATAGGCGTAGCCAGAAGGAACGAGAACTTTGCGGCAGATTCATGTTTAAAACCCAGATATAAAGCAGCCACCATAGTTATAGCAGAACGGGATATTCCGGGAATCAGGGCGAAGGATTGAAAAAAACCTATTATAAGCGCCATATATACCGTCATATCGGCTATTTTCGCTATACCCTGTTTTCTTCTTCTTTTTTCGCCGAGGTACAAAATAATACCGTTTATTATTAGAAAAAAAGCTGCTATATCCGTAAAACCGAATAATTTCTTAAGTTTATGGACAAAAATTAAACCTAAAATACCTGCCGGAATTGTGGCTAATGCTAATAAATACAAGGTCTTGGAATCTTCATTTATGTTAATATTTCTTTCAGCCACACCTTTAAAAAAACCCTTAAACAAACTAATCCAATCTTTGTAAAAATATACTATAAGAGCCAGCGCTGTGCCGAGATGCAGAACAACTAAAAAAGGCAAAAAGCCTTCAGCCTGCCTATTTATATGCCATCCAAACAGCGTGGGTATTATTACCCCCTGAGCTAGACTTGAAATAGGAAAAAGTTCGCTGATGCCTTGAATTACGGCAAGAATAACACCCTGAAAGATAGAAAGACTAATCATATATAATTCGCATCCGTCCGTTTAAACATACCGGCTTAAACTGAAACGCCTCCATAATTAAAATTAAATTTTATATCTTGCTTATATTTTGCTTATATTTTAAAATTTATACCGGTTGAAATAATAAAGTAACAATTATAATAAAAAAAATAAAAATATACAATTTATTATAATAATATGATATATAATATATAAAAATATATAAAAAAAAATTGCAATCTGAATTTAAGCTAAGATTCAAAAATTTAAACTAAGCAAAACAAACTAAATACATATACCATAATAATTATTTAAAAAATAAAACCGCATAGCAGTATCAAAATTTATTTCTTTATAAAATTTATTAATTAATCTGGAGGGAAAATGTTTAAAAAAATTTTATGCCCGGTTGATTTTAGCGAAACCTCGCTTAATGCATCTAACAACGCAATTGAACTTGCAGAGCAGTTGAAATCCACAATTACTTTTATTCATGTTTTAGATGTAAATCTTATGCAAAATGCAGGGGATTTATCTTTCGGTTCGGTTGATATTTACGAAACATTAGCAGAAGAAGAAAAGGGGCTATTAAAGAAATTAGATGAAATCGCCGTATCTAAAGGCGTTGTAGTCAATACCGTTTTGACTCACGGCGTGCCTCAGGACGTTGTGCTTGAAAAAGCAAAAAATGAAAACTACGAATTAATAGTAATGGGAACCCACGGCAGAACAGGTCTTTCCAGAGTCCTTTTAGGCTCGGTAGCAGAATCTTTAGTGAGACATTCCTCATTGCCTGTGCTTTTATTTAGAAAACAGTAAGCCAATTTCTAATTAATAACTAACAATCCATCTCCGTCCTCACGGACGGAGTCTTTATAATATAACTTAATTAAAATGCCATAATAAATATTTTATAAAGCCGTATTCGGTTTTATAATAATTTTAAGAGAGCTTCCGGCTTCTGCGGTAAGTTTGAACCCCTGTAATATTTGTGCAAGGGGCAGTATTTCCGTAATCATATCTTTTATATTTACCCTTTTTGTTCTTATAAGTTCAAGAGCATTAATATGGTCGGCAATAGAACCTGCATAAGAGCCTATCAAACTTACTTCCGTTCTCCAGAATATTTCATTTATTGACAGAGGAAGTTTTGCGCCGTCTTCGGCGGCAGAAAAAAATAGCACCGTACCGCCTCTTCTAACGGATTTAAGCCCCTGTTCTATTGCGCTGTTTGCTCCTGCCGAAATGATTACCGTGTCTGCAAGAAATCCGCCGTTTATGTCTTTAATTGCTTCAGGAATGTTTTCTTTTGCGTTTAAAGTGTAGTCGGCGCCGAATTTCTTTGCCGCAGAAAGCCTGAAATCGTTAATATCCGTTGCTATAATAGTCGTCGCTCCTGATGCCTTCAAAAGATTTATATGCAGAAGCCCTGCCAATCCGCTTCCTATAACAGCAACCGTCTGAGCGGGTTTGACGCCTGCCAGCCTCTGTGCTCTGACACAGCATGCCAAAGGTTCGACGAAAGTTCCTTCCTCGAAACTGACTGAATCAGGCAATAAATAAAGTCCATTTTTAACGTTAATTTCGGGCAGCCTTAAATATTGGGCAAATCCGCCCGGATAAAAATTTGTGCTTCTAAGCGTATCGCAGACGGTTTGATGTCCGCTTAAACAATACTTACAGGTATTACACGGAACATGATGCGCCGCGACGACCCTGTCGCCTATTCTAAATTTCTTCACATTAGCGCCTGCTTCCGCAATAGTGCCTGAAACCTCGTGACCGAGAACCAGCGGAACTTTGTCGCGTCTGTACCATTCTATAACATCGCTTCCGCAAATGCCGGCAGCTTCAACCTTTAGCAATATTTCATCGTCATTTATTTCAGGTACCGGTTTTTCAATAATTCTTATATCGTTATTGCTATAGTAAAGCGCTTCTTTCATAGTCGCCGCCATAATTAATGCTCCCCCTTATTAACCGCCTTTTACAAGCCTGCGGATTTATCCGCAGGCGGTTAAAAGTCGTCGTCTGATTAATATTTTTTGCAATCATAATTTTAGCTGTTCTTAAAAATATTTTCAGCATTATTAATTACTACAAGAACATCCCTTTTTCTGATTATAGCCCTGTATTTCTCGGTTTTTCCTTCTACTACAAAAAGTTCATCGGTCTTTTTTCTAAAAAAATTATGCACGACAATATCAAGGGTTTCGGTTATTTTTATTTTAGGAATTTTTTTCGTTTCCATTATATCTTTAGCAACCCTTTCATCATCAGGCGTATTCATCATCATGTTTTTTATTGTAGCATATTTTATAAATCCTATAATTCTTCCGTCCGCATCAACGACCGGATGTATTGTAAAATTAGAATTAAAAAAAACTGTAATCATCTCATACAGAGTGGCTTCAGGTTTTATAGGCTTGGCAAAATTCTCATCCTTCATTATATCTTTTACGGAATATTTTTTAAGCGGTTCGATGAGATAATCCTTTGAATGCGCAGGCGAATCCATTCTATTTTTTTTCTGTTTAGAATATATACTCCTCTTTCCGCTAACAATGAAAGTAATGGCATTAACAAGCATCAGCGGAGGTAAAAGACCATAGCTTCCGGTCATTTCAGATACCATTAGAAGGGAAGAAATAGGCGTTTTGGCAACGCCGGCAAAAAAACCTCCCATCCCTATAAGAACAAACGGCGCAATATCCGACTGCAGAATAACATGAGGTAAAAGCATATGAAATATGATTCCGAATGCTCCGCCGAACATTCCTCCTATTATAAGAGAAGGGGCGTAAACACCGGCTGAACCTCCTGAACTGATAGTAAAAGACGTTGCTATAATTTTAAACAAACCTATCATAATAAGCATTACAAGGCTTATTTTTCCTAAAACGGCAAGCTGAAGCCATCCGTAACCGACACCCATAATTTCAGGAAGAAAATAAGCTATTATACCGACAAGCAGACCGCCTATCATAGGTTTAAAATGCGGTTTGATTTTTATTTTTTCAAAAAAACTATGTACGCCGTAAAAAAATCTGACATAAAACTGACCTATGAATGCAAGAGCAAAACCCATAATAGCGTAAAAAAACAGCGTCACCGGCCGCGTATATGTGAACATCGGAACAAGTACAATCGGTTTAAAACCAGCATAAAAGTACGCATAAATAGAGTAGGCAATTATTGAAGAAACTATAGCAAGCATAAGCGAGCCGCTTTCAAAGTCCATGTCGGAATACAGAACTTCGACGCCGAACATAGCTCCTGCAAGCGGAGATTTAAAGATTGCTCCTATGCCCGCTCCTATGCCGGCAACAAGCATTTTTCTTCTTTCAGGAACAGGAAGACCCAGAAATGTTGCAAGGACAGAACCAAATCCGGCGCCTATCTGCGCTACCGGTCCTTCTCTGCCTCCAGAACCTCCGGAACCTAAGGTGATTGACGAAGCTAAGGTTTTAATTATAGGCACCCTGCCTCTTATAAAGCCTTCTTTATTATGAAACGCGTCAATAGCGGCGTCTGTGCCGTGACCCTCGGCTTCAGGAGCAAAAGTATAAACTAAAAGACCTGAAAAAAGCCCGCCTACCGCAGGAATTATCAGAAACAGCCAGTGAACCAGAACAACATGGGGTGGCGCTCCAGTATGCCCCATTAACTCCGGACGGGGAGAGTAATATCCCTCGAGAGTATTTTGAAATATAAATCTGAACAATCTTATGAGAGCGTTGAAAATAATTGCTCCGACGCCGGCAACAATACCGATCATCAGTCCGAAAAAAAGCCAGCGGGAAAAATACATGAACCTGTTGTCCTGAAACTTTATCATGTATCTCTTAATATTAAGCAGCGGTCTTCTCAGGATGCCTGTAGCACCCTTTCTCTTTTTATCTGCCATACGGGAATCCTTTTTTATCGAATTGAAAATATTCTCCGCCTGCAGCTACGTTTTCAATTTTGGTCAGATTGCCGTTTCCGTCCGCTGCCCATATATTGCCTTTTTTACCTATAATTATGCCTATCGGTCTGTTTATTTTTGAGGCATACCCTAAAAATTTACCACGAGAAGAAAATTCAGAAACGCTGTTGCTGTTAAAATTTGCGATAAAAATATTCCCTTTTTCGTCAATAGCTTCTCCGTACGGATAGCTGACAGGACCGTTAATATGCTTAAGCAGTTTCCCTTCGGGCGAATATTTGGAAAGACTGCCGCCGTTTCCGTCGTTTAATATCCACAAATTGCCCTTAACTCCTAAAGCGATAGCATACGGATAGCTTACTTTTTTCTGCGCAGACCACAGGACTTTACCTGAAGACGACAGACATACTATGCTGCCTTCGTTAAAGTTAGCAGCGTAGATTAAACCGGATTTTGAAAAAACAATGGAGTAAGGATTCTGTATTCCATGCCCGAATTTATGCAGCAGTCTTCCTTTGCCGGAATAAATGCTTATGTACCCGTCAAAACCGTTCCCGTAATTTGCAACCGCAATTTTACCGTTTTTGCTTATTGCGACGGCATACGGATAATTAACGCCGGCGGATGTTTTAAAGATAATTTTTCCGAAAGGATTCAGTTCGGTAATAAAGCCTTTTGATTTTATCCCATTTTTGTTTTTATAAATTCCGTCGTTTGCTATCAAAATATTTCCGGCTTTATCTATTGCAATATCCCATGGTTTATAAATTCCTCTGCGGAAGGTTTTTATCCTGTTTCCTTCGGGATCAAATTCGGCTATTTCGCCTCTGCCTTTATCGCCTGCAATAAAAATATCACCGTTTCCGCCGACGGCTATTGCCATAGGACTGCTAACGCCTTTAAAAATTTTCACATATCCTTTTTTACTTTTTGCATGCGGAAGAATACGGATACTTGAACGAACCGGAAGATTAGAATACGTCGAGGCGTTTGGGACGGCAGAGATTTTATAATCGGCGGCTGAAGCAAAAGAATTGCTGATATTTAAACTTAAATAAAAAAAATTCAGGATTAATATAAATAATATTAAAAAGATTGTCGAAATTAATTTAAATCTCATACCTATACCGTCCCTTGTCATAAAGTCATGAAGTTTTTATGTTATTTATATTAGCATTTCAGTACCTAAAAAAAAAGTATAAAATCATGGCTGCGCATCAATAATTGCCGCCGGCTATTTTTTTCCTATAAGAAGCATCTTATCGTTTTTATCAAGAATAAAAGTTTTCCCGTCCGGATTTACTATCATTTTACCGTCTCTTTTAACTCCTACGAAAAGTTCGTCCGTCGTTTCTTTTACAAAAAGCAGCGCATCATGAAACGACTTGCCGATTATGCCGGATGGAATATTTTTTTCGATTAGACCTTCTTCAAAATCTTCGTTCATCAGCTGGCTGAAAAAATTTGACGCTCCCCTTATTTTTACGGATTTAACAAGCAATCTGCTTGAAAAAGAACCTGTTGCAAATACCTCGTTAACCCCTATTTCTTTCAGGGCTTTCGCCGTTTCTTTCTTAACGACGAGAGCAATAATATAAATGTCTTTATATTTTGTTCTTACCGTTATTGCGGATATTAAAGTCTTGGAATCGTCGTCGTCAGAAATTATACAGAGTTTAGCTTTATCTATTTTAGCTTTTTCGATATTTTTGCCTTCTGTTATATCTCCTTTGATAAAAACAAAATTAAGTGCATTTGACGGAGACTTTTCAATATCGGCAACTAAAGTTATATTGTCTTTTTCGTCTAATATATCTTCTAAAGACTGCCTTATTAAATTGCTGTATCCAAGTATAACAACATGCTTTTCTACAAAATGGCTTTCCATAGTTCCAAAAATCCTCCCGAGTCTAAACTCAAACATAATTGAAGAAAGGGTTGCTAAAAAAACACCCAGCATACCGATGCCTATCAGCATCAAACCCATTGCTATAACCCTTCCGATATTATTAGTCGGAACTACATCGCCGTAGCCGACGGTGGATGCAGTGGTTACCGCCCAGTAAAAAGCTTTAAAATATGAAATTTTTTCATAGTGGCTGAACAGAAATGCAAAAAGAAGAAGTATTGCCAGTAAAATAATTAATATTCTCAGAAGTTCGGAGCGGTGCTTCAGCGTAATAATATTAAACTTGCGGTATAAGTTGAATAATACGGTGAACATATGGCAAAATTGGTAGCCCCAACGGGATTTGAACCCGTGTTACTGCCTTGAGAGGGCAACGTCCTGACCGCTAGACTATGGGGCCTTTTATTTATTTAATTATTTTTTTTATTTATTATATTTTAATACCAATAAAAAATATGTAATTATAATAAAATGCGATAATAAATCGGTTCCAAACGATATCGCAACGATATCACATCAGGTTTTTAACCGTATAATCTATCATGATTTGCATAATTTGCAGGATTTGAATATAAGTTTATTTTTTTGGTCGCCGTAATTTTATTGCGCGTAAAAGACGCTATATACGATGTCCTATGTTTATGTTCTATTTTAATATTGTTTCTGCACGTTATAAAGCAGCCGTTGTTCATTATATGCTCTTTCTCTAACTGTCTGTTTGTTCCGGCGCAGCCTGAAAGCAGAAGCATCCCGCCGCATACAAACGCAAAAAGGGCTAATTTGTTAAATTTATTGGTCTTATACAATTTGCCGCAAATATTTTTTATATTCATTTTTTCTTATTAATTAAATTAAACATATCTAAATTTAAAATACAAAACAACCGGAGAGTTTATTTCTATTTTCAGTAAATTCCGATCCTCGTTAATTTATAATATAAGATATATACATAAAATGCAACCGGAAATTTATAATCAAAATACTTCGATAAATTACATGACAATTTGAAGCGAACCATATATCTTTTGCGTAAAAACTTTTCTAATTAAAATAAATCGGATAACTCGATAAAATTTGTTGCCATTTATTTATTTTTTTGGTATATAATAATATTATACTTAATATTAGGTATAGATATAAATCTTTAAGGTTTTTAAGAAAAAATAATTTTATTAAAATAATAAAAAATAAAATGAACGGATTTAATCTTACAACCGACAGCAACGGAGCTTCTCTGATAGAGGTTCTTATTTCGATGATAATATTAACGTTTGTCTTTATGGGTATCATGGCGCTGTCTTTAAGTTTTATAAACGGAAATGCTATGGCATCAAGAACAAATCAGGCAACTAATATTGCTCAGATGCAGGCGTCTCAGCTGCAATGTATAGACGCACAGAATCTAATAGCTGATTATCAGGCTAATATTACTAACGGTACTCCGATAACGTATGCAGTCAGCCAGACACAAAACGGAAATGTATTTAATACAGATTTTGCGAATTGCGCAATGCCTTCGTCGATAAACGGAATAAACGACGACTATACGGTAAATATATATCTTTATCCAAATCAGAATATGAATACCGTTATTAATGCTAAAATTGAAGTGTCATGGAATAAAAATGCAAATGTAATATTATTAAATTCTATTATAGTATAGGCGGGCACGACTATAGACATTAGAATGAAGGACGGTTTTATCTTTAGCATATTGTTTTATTGCTGCATAATTAAAATTTAAATCATTATTGTTTTAATTATTAAATATAAATAAATATAAAAACTATATTATGAAAAACATATCAAAAATCAATAAGAAAACTTATAAAATTAAAATGGACGGCATACCATTTCAATTTAAGCCGCTTAATAAATTGAAACCGTTTAATAAGCTCAATAATACCAATGGCGTGACCCTCATAGAACTGATAATTTCGGTTGTAATTTCTCTTCTGGTTCTTGCTGCGGCGTCATTTATACTCCTGTCACAATCTGGGGTATTCAGGTCTCAGAATTCAATATCGGCTGAACAGCAGAATCTTAACGTCGCATATAACAAACTGAAATATTCTTTCAGGCTTGCCGGTTTTGACTACGGCTCCAACTTTTTTTATGCATCTCAGGGGCAGCCGGTGTCCGGCGCAATTCCTCCGGTACAGATAGTGCCTGCGAATTATCCGGCATATCCTTTTGCAGTGCTTACTACAAATTTTTCTGTCGTCAATAATGCCGCTCCGTGTATTCTGACAGAGCAGTCAAACACAAATGCAACTGCAACAAGCGCAGAGTTTATCCTTGGTCCAAACTGCAATATATCTAATTTTCAAGCCGGTCAGCTTTTAAGTTTTCAAAATCCTACTCCGGTGCCGGGAAAATCGCTTCCATCCGGCAATATGATATTCTGTATAACAAATGTTCAGCCTGGTGTATCTGATACAATCCAGCTAAGACCGGGAAACGGCGGCGGTGTATGCCCAAATAATCCAAATCCCATACCGCCGGACGGAATAGCCAGAGGCAATGTTTCCATTCTGACACAGACTATGTTTTACTGGGGCAATACTTCGTATAATTTTAATGCTCCTTTTAACGAACCGGGCGGACTTTATGAATGTCAGATTATGCCTCCGGTGGATCTTCCGGCGCAGCCGCCTGTTTTAGCGGCATTACCCTCCTGTTATCAAGGGACTGCCATTAGACTTGATAATTACATTACAAATTTTTCCGCTATCCCTACTGCTAATCCGTGGCTGTACAATATACTGCTTCAGGGAGAAACAAATACCGTAATTTCAAATAATTCGCCGAATTACAGCGTGGATTCAAAATATAATCCAAACTCAAACAGCTCTCGCGGGTATAACATAGACGAAACTCTTAATTCTAATGTTTTTTTAAGAAATGCTTATTACGGGAGCTAAAAAAATAATCATGAAAAATTTTTCTACCGCATTTAAAAACAATGCATTAAACATAAAAAGAAAAATCACGGCAGATGAAAACGGCGTTGCTCTCATTACAGTTCTGCTTATTACGCTGATTTTAAGTCTATTAGCCGCCGTTGCCATAGAAACTACCGGAACGGATATGATTAACGCGGGACAAAATTATAAATCAGTCTACGTTTTAAATACGTCAAATGCAATGATGAACTTGGTAATAAGCGAAATTGCGACTAATATCGGAACAGATGCCGGCATAGGTGCTCCTACAAGCAATATCTATTATTATACATCGGCAAATCCGCCGGCAGGATGTTCACCGGGACCATATATCTGTACGTCAGGCTCATTTCAACAGTTAACTGCAGCAAATATCAGCACTGCAGCTTCTCAAAATTTAGGATTTCAAAATAACGAAGGAAATGCAGGTTTTGAATATACCGGTCAATACGGCAATGTCCCCGGTTACAGTTCAGCTTATATGTTTTATAAAGGAATCGTATATTCTATCGCAAATAAAAATATTAATTCCATAAAAACGATAACTACAGGTATGAACTTTGAATACGGACCTCTAAAAATGGGTTATCAGTGATAATATATCTTAATTTTTGATTCAAAAACAAAATAAAGTGTTAAAAAATATAAATATCAATAAATTAAGTAAGATAAATATAAATTAATATTAAAAAAGGTGCGTAATTATGAGACCGAAAACAAAAAACAACATTAAAACGTTTATGCAGTTCATGCTTATTGTAAAAAACGTTTTAATATTTTTTCTTTTTATAATTACCCTAAATATAGGCGCTGCTATTACAGGGATATACGGCTTAAGTCCGGCTCACGCATCCGATACGTCGTTCCTTACAAATGTTAATAACCCGAATGTAATGATATTCTTAGATACATCCGGTTCAATGATGTGGAATAAAGACGTTTATTGGAAAAATTCATCATCAAGCGGATACGACAAACCGGAAAGCTGGGCAAGAACATGGGTTAGCGGTAATGGACAACCTACGCATAGAGTTGGTTCTTTTGTATGGGCGCCAGGTTCTAATTCTATGTTTTCAAAAATTTATAACGCAAAATTGGCTATAAGCAACATTGTGAACAGCCCTGAATTTTCAAATTTAAATTTTGCTTTTGCTTCGTTTCAGCAGACTTATGTTAATTATGGCAATGACGGAGGGAGCGGTCGGGAAAATATGTGCGTTTATTCTGATGATGAGTCGTTTCAGAATACTCCAAACGCTCTTTATTACGCCGTGTCCGGCACTACGGCTGACGGTACTCCGGATGAAACCGGCAGATTGGAGGCTTTTGACAACCTCAATTATCCTTTTGCACTTTTTTACTATGGAGGTCTCCACGATAATTATATACTAACTTTAAATAATTATTTAAATTATAATTATAACGGATGGCAGCAAGTATCGATAAACGGTTTTTCGGGATGTCCGAATACAATTAACGACAACGGCACAACATATTATTTTATTTCCTACGATTACAGCGGCGAGGCGCCGGAAGGAGAGCCTTATATTACATGGGCAAGTCCCTGGGTGGTTTACGTGCCTTTAAGCGTTGACGGCACTTTAAATGCTTTAAATAATACCGATGCGGTTCCGGCTGGAGCAAACACGACAAACAGTTCAGACCCTTATTTTGAACCGTCAAAAATTGCATCCAATGCAATAAACTGGCTTTTATGGAAAGCCCCTATTTACGGCAGCAACGCTCTTGACCCCGACGGCAATATTATTTCCGGTTTAAAAGCAGGCGGCGGAACGCCTACGGCAGATTCCGTCGCAGATATGTACGGATATTTTCAAAATTCGCTTCAGGCGGATTCCGCAAAAGCATGCAGAAGAAATTTTTCTATAATTATAACGGATGGCGAAGCCAACAGCGGCTGTCAGTGGTCACCGCTCGACGTTCCGTCTTCACCGCTGAATATTATCACCGATAATCAGGACGGAAATTTATGCCAGTACGGCGGTAACGCCCAAAACGGCATACCTTCGTCGGAAACCCCGCAAGAGGTTTACGACTTATATAATTTAGACCCTTCGTATCCTATAGAACTTTTCATTATCGGATTCGGTTATGCAAACAACGTTGGCAGCGGAACATATATCCAGGAGGTCGCAAACGCCGGCGTCGGAATTAATCCGGGTACAATCAACAATCCGGTATATCTTAACGGGATACCTAATATTTCCGCTACGACAGAAAATACTGCCGGAACGCTGCTCCAGATTCCGCCCTCGCTGTTTGGAACAACCAATGGAGTACAGATAGGAGATACTATTTCCGATAACGGATGGCAGTCTTCAGACTGCGAAACAAACAATAACGACAGCGGATCTTATACAGACGGATTTCAGTGCGCAACGATTACAGCCGTTTATCCTGATTCTAACGAGATTCTTCTGTCAAATTCTCTTGCTTCTCCGTCAAATCCTCTTACTTTATCGGGCACCGTTTACCTTGCATACAACTTAAACGAGCTGCAGTCTTCTTTGACTACAATATTTAATCAGATAGAAAAACAGACGGCTTCATTTACGTCGCCTGTCGTAAATGAAACATCCAATCAGCAATATGTGTATTATACAAATTTCAAATCGTTAAATCAGCCGCTCTGGGGCGAAGGAAATATTTATCTTTTCGGTTTAAATTCTCAAGACCAGCTTGTAGGTCCTTACGGTCCGGCGGTAGGAGCAAACGGGCAGATAATTACCAGCGACTCTTACTGGGATAACGGAAACGGAGCGGGAGGGCTTCTTCAGTCAGAGCCTGCTTCTTCAAGAGATGTATTAACGTCTTATTTAAATTCACAAACCGGTACTCAGCAGACTGTCGCCGTAAATCCTGTAAGCGCAAGCAGCGGCAACAGTAATTTAGACGGTATGCTTAATATAAACTCCGACAGTACAAGCCCTGATTACTATGGAAAAGTCTGTCCAGGTTCATCTTCCGTATCGGCATGCGCATCCGATATTTTAAATTTTGTGTTAGACCCTGATTCTTCGACGGATAATTGGAAGCTCGGGGCAATATTTCATTCAAACCCGGTTCTTGTCGGTCCGCCTCCATTTCCCTATTCCAGCAATTCTTACCAGGCGTTTAAACAGGAATATTCCGTCACAAATCCGAGGAATGAGGTGCTTTATGTCGGCGCAAACGACGGCATGCTTCATGCTTTTAATGCCGGAAGCTGGGATAGTTCAACGGATTCTTACACATACGGAACAGGAGCTGAGATTTTCGGCTATATTCCGCCTAATCTGCTTCCAAAAATAACATCATGGTACGATAGTTCTATAGGGGTAGGAACAACACTTAATTTTCCTGAATTTGTCGATTCTACTCCGGACGCGTCGGACGTTTTCTTTAACAACATATTTCCAGATTATGTAAGCGGAGGGGCAGAAACCGTTGAATCTCCAGAAACTAATCCGGTTGACAACTCAGAATACTCTATAAATCAAAACAGCCTGCAGAACAGCTGGCACTCTGTTTTAATAGGCGGCGAAAGAAACGGCGGGACATATTATTATGCGCTAGGCGTTACCGACCCTTCAGGTTCTTCTTATCCAGACCCGCTATGGAATATTACCGACGGCTCAATGGGCAATACATGGTCTAAGCCATACATATCTTATGTATGTCTGCCAAATCCGGATTATTCAAAAACAAACGGAGAGGCAGGGGTTTGCGGAAATAATCCAGACCCGGCAAGTCCGTTATTACCGCCGCAATATATAAAAACTTACGCTGCTTTTATAGGCGGAGGATATTCGTCAAACAACAGCGCCGGAAACGCTCTTTATGCGCTATATACAGAACCGAATCCCGTAAATACCGGAACGTCTGCCAATCCTGACTATGTTGACGAACAGATTTTATGGGAATTTAATTCCTCTAATGATTCAAACATGAAATATGCTATCCCTTCTTCAATCACACCCGTTTTAAGCCAGAACTTCAGAACCGAAGGTTTTTACGCAGGAGATTTGGGCGGACAGCTCTGGTCTGTCAATATTCCTGACGGCTCTGCTCCTTATGCCGTAAACGGAACTTCGAACTGGGACGCCTGCAGAGTTTTTGATTCTGACGCTTCAACCGCAGACCCGTTGAATATTTTCTTTTCGCCGGCAACAGCAACGGATACGTTAGGCAACTTCTGGATTTTTTTCGGTACTGGCAATAGGGAAGATTTAAATGAAGTAAACACATCAAGAAATAATGAATTTATAGCAATCAACTCCACGCAGCTCGGCGGTCCGCTAACATGCCCCTCAAGCGGTCCGATTAATGAATCTGATTTAGTCAATCAGACCGGCGTGAGCGGTTCTACTACAAATTTATCAAATGTTCAATCGGCGGACGGATGGTATATAACGTTATCTCAGGGAGAAAAAGTGACATCGGCGCCGTCGGTTTACGACGGCATAGTTTATTTCACGACATTTACTCCATCATCCGTTCAGGACGCCTGCGGTTACGGAACCTCAAGGCTGTACGCCTTGAGCTATCTTAACGGCGGCGGCACGATATTGGTTTCGACTTCCGGAACTATTTCGATAATAAATAATGCAACCGCATCCAGCGGAGCTAAGCAATCAATAGCTGTTGGTTCAGGCGTTGCGTCTGCGCCTACCATAGCTAATAATTATATTGGCGTAACTACTTCGACCGGCAAAGTTTTCAGACAAAAAATACCGGCGCTGCCGTCTAAGGTGACTCCTACTTCATGGTTTGAAGAACCTTAAGAATTATATGACTTATATATAAATTATATAAAGTTATGCAAAATTATATATGTTCAATTAAAGCGAATCATTTTATAATATAAATATGACTACAATAAATACATATTATTAATTTATTGTTAAATTAAATAAGAATGAGAGGTTTCAATGCGTATAATAAAAATAAAAAATATTCAAAACAATAAAAATGACAGATGTAATAATATGGGAAACACAAAAAATTTTGATAATAATATATCCGGCATTAAATGTTTTATATTAAATAAAATTAAATCTGCATCCGTCTTTTTGTTCTTTCTGCTATTTCTTTTTGCTGCGGTGTCATCGTGGTTTTTGTCTAAATCTGAAGCCGCTGCGCCTCATACAGGCGGTCCGCTTTCATTATTCCATAAAAATACTCTTTATTATACCGGAACAATCATTGCGCTCAATAATACGGCATTAAAATTATCAGGCAGAACAACACCTCTGCTTTTTGAGATAAACAGTTCAACGGTATGCTATGGCGGCGGCGGAGTTAATTTAAAGACAGCCTCCTGTTCCGATTACAAAAAAGGTCAGACCGTAAACATAACGGCATCTAAAAATACAGCAGGCAAATTAATTGCGAAAACGATTAAGCCTGTATTTTACTAAATTAGAAATTAGGTAGAAATTAGAGACTGGCGCTAATTTATAGTATAAAAAAATTATTTAAATTATTTTTAATTTAATAATTTTAATTTAATAAGTCTTTCTATTAGCTCTTTTTCCCAGTATTTTTTTATGTGTGCAGCTATTTCTCTATCCGCCGTTTCACGGTCGTAAGCTTCAAAATTTTTGCTTAGATCCTTAAACATTCTTGCAGCTTCTTCATCATATGTTTCAGTTTGCCTATAATCTGCGTCTGCGGATACACTTGATTCTTTTTTAGTACTTTTGGCGATTTCAATTTTTTTAATATTAACTGCCGTTACTTTATATTCAGGAGTTTCGGTTGACCAGTCCGAGTAATCGCTGGTTAAAATATTTGTCTTAAATTCAGGAAAATGAAATGTCGTTGCAACAACGCCTTTCATAACCCTGCTGCTTATTATTGCCGTCAAATTAATTTTTCCTTTTCTGCTTTCAATTAAAACAGTTTCGCCGTTTTTTATATTTAATGTTTCCGCATCTTCTTTGCTTACCTCTAAATAATCTTCGCAATACCATAAACTGTTTTCTGTACGCCTCGTATTGTTTGCAGAATTATACTGAAACAGATTTCTGACTGTTGTAAGAATAAAAGGGTACTCCCTGTCGGTGCGGTCTTTAGACCCCGCAAAAGATGTAATGACAAATCTTCCTTTTCCTCCGATAAAAGCGTCTTTATGTAAAATATCGGTTCCGTTCGGGGTATTTTTATTGCAAGGCCATTGAATAGAATAAGGCTTATTATCTAATTTTTCATAACTTACCAATGCAAAAGACGGCGTAAGTCTTGCTATTTCATCCATAACTTCAGAAGGATGCGCATAATTTAAATCTGCATTATGATCATTATGATTACCAAAGCTATTATTGTTAGCTGCAGGCGGCGGCGTCTGCCTATTATCTTCTTCTGCCGCAGCATTAGCATATTTTGTAGTAGATTTTGTAAAAGCAGCTGCTAAATTATCAGATTCATATTTGCCGCCATACTCAGTTAAATACCGGCTTAAATCTTCAATAATCTGCCAGTCCTGTTTTCCTGCAACCGGTTCAAGCACCTTTCTAACCCTCTGGATTCTTCTTTCCCAATTTGTGAACGTTCCGTCTTTTTCAAGAAATGATGAACCGGGAAGTATCACATGAGCATATTCGGAAGTGACGGTCTTAAATAAATCGTGCACTACAACTAAATCCATAGACTTTAAAGATTCTATTATACGATTAGAATCAGGGTCGGTCTGAACAATATCTTCGCCAAAGATATAAAGCCCCTTAAATCTCCCTGATAGAGCATTCCTGAGCATATCGGGAAGCCTCATGCCTGGTTCGCTATCCAATTTTACTTTCCATTCTTTTTCAAATAGCTCTCTGGCTCTGTCATCTGATATATGACGATATCCTGGCAGGGTAGCCGGTTCGGCTCCCATATCGGCAGCTCCCTGTACATTATTCTGCCCTCTTAAAGGACTAACTCCTACGCCCTTTCTGCCGATATTGCCCGTCAGCATTGCAAGATTGGCTATCGCAAGTACGCCGCTTGAACCCTGCAAATGTTCCGTTATGCCGAGTCCGTAAAATATTGAGGCATTTTTAGCTCTTGCGTACAGCATTGCCGCCTCTTTAATTTCATTAGCGGGAACTCCCGTTATAACTTCCGCCGCTTCAGGAGAATTATCATCATTTAAAATAAATTTCTCCCATAAATTAAAACTTTCAATATTACATCTATCTTTAATAAAATCATGTTTTAAAAGTCCTTCTTTAATTATCGTGTAAGCAAAGGCATTTAAAAGAGCTACATTTGTTCCCGGTTTCGGTCTTAAATGAAATTTTGCCTGCACATTCGCAGACCTGGCAACTTCCGTTATGCGCGGGTCTATAACAATTAAATCGGCTCCTTTTCTCGCCATTTTTCTTATAAATGCGCCAACTACAGGATGAGCTTCCGTGGGGTTTGCTCCTATTATTATAATCAAATCTGAACTAAGCATAGAACTTAAATCCTGAGTCCCGGCGCCTGCGCCGAAAGCGACGCCAAGCGCGTATCCGGTAGGCTGATGGCAGACCCTCGCGCAAGTATCGATATTATTATTTTTAAAAATAGTTCTGACCATTCTTTGCATTAAATAATTTTCTTCGTTTGTGCATCTTGAAGAACTTATAGCTCCAATTGATTTAATGCCATATTTATACTGCAGTTCTATAAATTTTTCGGCAATATGGCTATAAGCTTCTTCCCATGAAACTTCTCTAAATTCTTCATTTAAATTATTTCTCAAAAGCGGCTTCGTCAGTCTATCTTTGCTTTTAACATAACTCCATGCAAAACGCCCCTTGACACAGGAATGACCGTAATTTGACAGACTATCGTCAACGGGAATCATCCTTATTATATTATCACCTTTATATTGAACCTCAAACGAACATCCCACTCCGCAATATGCGCAGGTTGTCTTTATTTTTGAAAAAGCTTTTCCTGATTTAAATAAATTGTTTTCCGTCAATGCCGCTGTGGGACATTCTTTTACGCAAGCTCCGCAAGAAACACACTCGGAATTTATAAAATTATCTGCTTCATCTGAATTCTCATTATCGCCGCCGAAATTTACATCAACATTGCTTTTTATCGCACTGTTTATTTTATTATTTTTATTATTGCTAACAACAAAACCTTTGTTGATTTTATTAATTACCGATAAATTTAGATTATTTGGACTCCTTTTAACAGATTTTATAATAGAATCGAACCCTCTTCCTGCAATAGTCAATGCAAAATTGCCCTGAATTTCGCTGCAAGCCCTTACACACCTTGCGCAGACAATACATCTTGAAGGGTCAAATCTGAAATAAGGATTTGATTCGTCAATCTCGCTCAGCAAATGACTTTTGCCCCTATATCTTATTTTTCTAATCCCAAAATAAGCAGCCCATTTCTGTAACTCGCAATCTAAATTTTGGGGACACGTAAGGCAGTCATTAGGATGGTCGGAAAGATAAAGCTCAATTAATGTGCGTTTTAAAGAAAAAAGTTTTTCCGAATAAGTCTTTATTTTCATACCTTCGACAATACGCGTTGAGCATGCGTATATGTAACCTTTTTTACCTTCCGCTTCAACGGCGCACATTCTGCATGCCCCGTAAGGTAAAAGATTTTTTGAGGCGCACAGAGACGGTATTGCAATGCCCGCTTTATTTGCAGCGTCAAGAAGAATTACGCCTTCTTCCACATCAATTTTATTGCCGTCTATTTCTATAGTTATCATATCATGCCTATATTGTTCAATTTATATACTTCCTGAATTAAGAAGAAATAAAATTAAATCCGTTAAATAAAATAAAACATGCACAACCGTGCCAAATATTTAAAAATATTTACAAATTTTTATTTAATAGATAAATAACTTAAATAAATATTTCATCACCGAAATATTTCAAAAGACTTTCTATCGGCAAAGTTATTCCACTTCCTAATCCGCATAGAGATAAATATTTCATAGTTTCAAGGATTTCATAAATTACATTGAGATTATCGTTCTTAAAATTATCATCCCGATTCGACTTGAAGATTCTTTCAAACAATTCTTTTAATCTAACAGAACCTATTCTGCACGGCGCACATTTTCCGCACGATTCCTCAATGCAAAAATCTAACGTCTTATTTAAAATATCTTTTATGTCCGCATCTTCCGCATAGACTGCTACGCCGCCATGCCCAAGCATTCCTGCCTTTCTCGCTACATCTTCATATGTAAGTTTAATATTTAAAAATTCGCCGGTATAACCGCCATACAACGGGAAAAAGGCGCCAAGCGGTCCGCCTATCTGCACTGCTTTAAATTGCATATTATCCTGCAGAGGCCCTCCGCCGAAGTCATATAACAATTCTTCCAAAGATATATCGTTGTCTAATTCGTAAAGACCGGGAAATTTTACGTCTCCCGACAGCTGAAACGGAAAAGGTATTTTCGGAACATTTAATTTATCCAAATATTTTAGATCCGGCTTATCATAAAATTTTATATATTTATCTTTATCTTCGATTAAATCCGGCTTACCATTAAACTTTATGTCTTTATCATCTTTATCTTTGTCTTTATATTTATTTTCATCTTCATCTTCATCTTCTCCATCTTCGATACAAATTAAATCTCCGCTTAAATCGAGATTAATATTAAGCTCGCCGAAAATATACGCAACCGACGCAAAAGTCGTTACATTATTTAAAATAGTAGGTTTACCGTAAAGACCTGAAACAGCTGGAACAGGAGGGCGGACTCTTACCGCACCCCTTCTATTTTCAATGCTTTCCAAAAGCGCCGTCTCTTCGCCGCATACATAATTTCCGCCTCCTGCTATTATTTTTAAATCAAAACTGCGTCCGGTATTTAAAATATTCTTGCCGAGATAATTTGACTTATAGCATAAATCTATAGCATTCTGCAATTTTTCAATACCGTTTTTATAATCTGACCTAATGTAAATAAAACCGTATTCTGCGCAAATTGTGACCGCAGCTATAAGCATACCTTCTATAAGCATGAACGGGTCATACTCAAGAATTAATCTGTCGGCAAACGCACCTTTGTCGCCCTCGTCTCCGTTGCACACTATATATTTTTCGCTATATTCCGCTTCTCTGTTCCTCATCTCTTGTTTTTCTTTTTCATTTAAGAGATTATCGTTAATATTTACACTGTTGTAATTTATATCATTATGAACTTTTCTATTATTATTTACTTTATTATCTATTTTATCTATATTGTTAAGATTTATATTACATTTTATATTATACTCTGCTTCTTTCATTCTACCTATATTTGCATTAAGAACGGTTTCCCATTTTATGCCCACTGGAAAACCTGCACCGCCCCTACCTTTTAAGCCTGATTTTTTTAAAATATCGATGATAATTTTCGTATTTTTATCGCTTCCCGTATTCACAGCCGGGCCGACGGAGAACTTGCCGCCGGAAAATATGATTGGATTAATTAATAAAGATAACGCATTTTCAAGCCCTTTAAATCCATGCTGATTTTTATAATCGTCTAATGAGAGCGGATTTACTTTTCCTACCCTCTTGAAAACAAATTTTGTTTTAGAAAAAACATCTTCGTTTGCAACACTAAGTTTATTATCGCTCGCTTTATGGTTATTTTCTGATAAATCAACATTGTTTTTAATATTGTTATTTATATTGTTATTTTTGATGCCGTTACGCTGTACAATAAAATCTTTGTAATATGTTGCTGCGCCGTAAATTTCCGCTTTTGACATATTTAATTCGTCTGCAATAAACTCTATGGATTGTTCGTCTATAAAGCCGTGCGCATTTTGTACCATATGCAGCCTATCTAAAAGGAGACCTGCCGTTTTATATTTTTTTATTTTTTCCATTTAAATTTAATTCCTGTAATTGTGTAATTCAGCCTGTAATCTGGTCAGCTGCACTTTAATCTTTTTTTAATTTTTTTTTCGAAAAAATATCGAAAATTATTGCCTGCACGGTTAATGAAAAGAGAACTGAAATAAAAACATATGTTATTATTTTAGACCTCATATGTAAATCTAAAGGCAGCGACAATGCCATAGCAATTGGCAATGCACCCCTCAGTCCTCCAAATACAAGAAATCTTTTATACCGCTTATTTAAATTTATACTCTGTGAAAATGTCTTAATTTTATATCTAAGCTTATTAACAATTTTATCACTAATCGGAGAAAACAGATACACTGCTATAAACCTTGACAGTATAACGAGAAATATTAAGAAAATTGAAATAATCCATAAGTTTAAAATTTTAAACAAATTAATCTCTATTCCTATAATAAGGAAGAGGACGGAATTAATAATAAAAGCTAAATATTCAATAATAACAGGAAATACCTCCACCGCCTTACTTGATACTTTTTTCTTAAATCCGAAGTTTGCCAAGACTATGCCGCTAAATATTATAGCCATTATGAAAGAAACATGCAAATAGTATGCAAATATCAAAGATACATAAGCAAGCAGAAGCGATATCATTATTTCCGTTAAATAATCTATCGTAAGAGACATTAGAAAAGACACGGCATAGCCAAGTATAATACCAAGTATTGAACCTCCGATAGATTCATATAAAAACTTAAGCGCGGATATGCCGATTATTCCGAAAACATATTTAAATATATTTAAAATATCGCCTTTTAAAAAAATCAATCCCGCATTGTGAAAATTTAAACCTAAAAAAACTTCAAACAGCACAAGGCTTATTCCGTCGTTAAAAAGACTTTCTCCTTCAAGCACTGTCTTAATGCCGTCGTTGTTATCGCCGCTATAATTGTCGTCGATAGAATTTTTTTTTGCGTTATTTTTTAATAATGCAAGTATTGAGATAGGGTCGGTAGGGGTAATTATAGCTCCGAATATCAAAGCCTGTTTTAAAGGAAAATCCAGAATGAAATGAAAAACTATACCTATAAAAACTGCTGAAATAATAGTGCCGAAAATAGACAATATGCCTATAGGAATAGCGTTTGACATTAATGGAGCAATCTTTATATTAACCGCCCCTTCAAAAATAATAATTGGAAGAAACACGTAATAAATCAAGGTCGGGGTTATTTTTAAATTGGGAAAAATATGAAAAATGCCTACAATAAGACCTATAATAACAAGCATAGAGGTGTACGGAATTTTAAAGTAATTGGTTAAAATTCCTCCTACCGAGGCGATAGAAAGCAGAACAATCGCCGTAATAACTATATAATGGCTTCCATGCATAATGTTTTATTCCGCATCATCAACGTTATAATCAGTAATAGCTATAGATATAACAAATGAAATCAGCGCTATGATTCCATAAAATACAAACGTATCGTTTAATTTATAACTGCTGGCTATAAAACCCCCTATCGGAGCCGCAATCGAACCTATGCCGAATCCGGCAAAAAAGAATATCCCGTAAGCCGCCGACCTGTAATATTCTTTTGCATTCCTGCTGATTAAAAGATTTGATATAGGATTCATTGAAAAACTGAATGCGGAATACAGCAGTATAGAAAAAAATAAAATGAACCCCGCTGAAAAACCGGATATTAAAATAAACAAACCGGATATTAAAATTAGAACTGAAAATACACTGTTCGGTTTATATCTTTTTGTAATATAGGTGCTTGAATATTGAAATAAAACTCCGACTAACAGCGCTACAGTCACATAAAAACCGCCTGCCGCAACGGTCTGATTATGAAAAAATAAAAAATTTTTCAGTTTCATCCCCGTATAAGCAGGCAGAAAAGAAAATACTCCCTGAAAAACGAAACCGTTTAAAAATTCAACCACAAAAATAAATGCTATATTTCTGTGAAAAAAGTCATTAAAAAAAGATTTAATGTTTTTAGTTTTTATCTTATTTGTTTTTGTATTATCTATTTTTGTATTGTCTTTTGTATTGTCTATTTTGATATTTTCAATTTTTACAAAAAAAGAATAAACAAAAATAAATAAAAAAATCAAACCTAATATTAAATAAGGCGCATTGTATCCAAAATAGTAGCCTAAAAATCCCGCAAATGCTGCGCTTAAAGCCACGCCTAAAGTTCCCGCTATCCCGTGAATGGCAAAACCTCTCAGTTTATCCGTTTTTACAAAAGACATAATGCTTAATCCGACAGGATGGTAAATACTTCCGACTAATCCCATTAATATAATAAAAATAGCGAAAATATAAAAATTTCCGGATAAAGCTGCTGCAAATGCGCTTAACGACATACCAATCAAATAAATCCTGAGCAGTAAATTTTTATTCATTCTGTCTGCTATAAAGCCGATAGGCAGAGAACCTGCTCCGAACAAGAACAGATACACGCCTGCAACTATACCTAGCGTTGCAAAATTTACATGAAATTTCTCTTTCAAAAGAATTAAGATTGCCGGAAACGTCAGTATTGCGACATGGCAGAAAAAATGCGATAAACTTAAAAGAAATGTTGTTTCGCGTTCATTTTTGGTCATAATTTATATTTTTTTATATTAATTATTTTATATATATTATTTTTTTATGCCATAAAATTATAAGTTTTTAAACCATTCATAAGTTTTTTTTATGCCTTCGCTGAAATTAATTTCAGGCTCAAAACCCATATCTTTTTTTATTTTTTCATAATTTAAGCAGCTTGTTTTTTGTTCTCCGAGTTTAGCAGGACCATGGATTTCTTTAAATTTACCGCCAAAATTTTTATTAATTTCGGTAAACAAATCGTTAACGCTGATTTCTACCGATGTACCTACGTTATATATGCCGATTTTATCAATATTTTCAAGAGCGAGGATATTTGCTTTTGCTACATCGTCTATATATGTATAATCCCTCGTCTGCTTACCGTCGCCGTTAATAATCGGCTGTTCATTTTTAAGCATCTTATTTAAAAATATGGCTACAACACCGGCTTCGCCGTAAGGATTCTGTCTTGGACCGTACACATTGCCGTAGCGCAGCGAAACATATTTTAAACCGAATATTTCATGATAAAAATTTAGAAATTTATCGGTCGCAAGCTTTGCGATACCGTAAGGAGATAGCGGCCATTCAGAATGCTCTTCTTTAGTCGGTCTGTCGTCGGTATCGCCGTAGATAGCACCGCCGGTTGAAGAAAATATAAATTTTTTGATTTTAAAATCATTAGAAAGTTTAATCAAATTAAGCGTCGCCATAATATTTGTCTTAGCATCAAATATCGGGTCGGAAACTGATTTTCTGACGTCAATCTGCGCTGCAAAATGATATATTATTTCAGGTTTTTCTTCATTGAATATTTTTTCAATTTTATCAAAATCGGTAATATCGGCTTTTATTAATTTAGCTTCTTTATTTACATTATATTCAAAACCGCTCGAAAGATTATCTATTATGACTGCGTCATGTTTTTTTGCAATAAGCATATCTGCTACATTGCTCCCGATAAACCCTGCCCCGCCCGTTATTAATATTTTCATGCAAACCCTCCCGACATAATACTTAATAGCATAAGCATTATGAATAATTAGTAGATTAGATTAATTGGATTAAATCAGTTAGATGAAACAGATTAATTGTATTGTATTATTATCTTAATTAATTTTACATAAACCACTCAAACAAACTTTTTTTTGATTAAGTACTGTTAATTATTTTTTCATTTTTTAAAAAAACTAGAGATTCAGTATGATAAGTACGCGGAAACATATCTATCAGTTTTATGTCATCTATAAAATAGCCTTCTTGAATAAATTCCTTTAAATCCCGTAATAATGTCATATGGTCGCATGAAAGATAAATAACTAATTCGGGGCTCAAATCTGCTATATAGCCCACTAAACCTTTGATACCAGCCCTTGGCGGGTCTATCATTATTAAATCATAACTTGAATTATTCTTCGCCGCATTTATTAGAAATTTTTCAACATCTTCGTTGATAAATGAGATAAACGGCTGCTTTTTATAACTGTGCTTTTTATATCTGTCGGGTATGCAGCGTTCAATCCGTTCAATCAAATCATTATTTAATATTATGTTTTTATTTGCAAGCTCTACCGAATAAATATTAGATTCTACCCCAGTCATTTGCGAAACAAACGGCAAGGCAAAGAATGTTAAATTTCCATAGCCGCAAAACAGGTCAAGCGCTTTATCAAATAAAAAATCATCCTTATTTAGTATGCCGCAGCGCTTAGTTTGATAATCGGCCAAATAATTTATTATAAGATTTATTAAATTTTCGTTCTGTTTTTTATTCACCTGAATAAACGAAAAAGATTCATAGGCAAATTTAATACCGGACAACGTAAAATAATCTTTAATATCTTCCCTTATTTCCCTAATTTGTCTTATTTCCTGTATGTTTCTTTTTTTTTCTATCTTTTCTTTTTTTTCGTTGAATTCTATATAAATTTTATTTATATCCAGATTTGATAATATTTTTTTTTCTTTTCCCGAAAATTCGTCTTTTAATTGCAATATTGCGCTCTGCGCTTCTACGTCGGTTAAAATTATTAATTTAATCTTTTTCAGCAGACTTTTATTGTTTTTAAGAAAAAAGTTCCTTATTGTTTCTATCATTGTATTTATCCTGCCGCTTGCAAGGTAGCAGTAATCGACATCCACAACATAATGAGAATTCCTTTTGAATAATCCTACAGCTTCGTCCGAATAAACTTTTAAACTTATTTTTTGTCTGTAATGCAAAACATCTTCAGATTTTATTACGTCTATTGTTTCATATGGCTTATTATTATTAATATATAATCCAGCCTTCGCAAAATTATCTGCGAATATTTTTTTCTTCCAGTAAACTTCTGTTTCATAAGATATATTAAGATAATTGCATCCGCCGCATATTGTAAAGTAGCGGCATACAGGTTCTACCCGCGAAGAGGAAGGGTAAACCATTTTATTAATCTTTCCGAAACCGTACCGTTTATGCTCTTCGTAAATAATGACTTCTGCTATATCGCCCGGGCAGGCATGGTCGACAAACGTTATCTTGTCGCTGCATTTATCCTGATATTTGCCCACTCCATAGCCGTTATATGCCAATCCGACTATTTCAAGTATTGCTGCCGCATCATTTTTTTTATTATCTTTTTTCATTAGCTTTATTATTTTCGTTAGCTTTTATAGCTTTATTATAAGTTTAATTATTAAAAAAACCAAGCGGCAAAATTATAATTTTATATAATTTCCATACCGATTATACAAATAATATAAATATATATATTTTAATATATATATTTATATATAAAAATGTTATAATATACAGTATATTATAATCTTAATCCTGCAATAGAAAATATTTATGCATTTCTTTGCTCGGTTAAACAAAACATAAGGAAAAGGTGCCATATCTTATTTTTTTGCATATGGAATAGTTCAATTAAAGGAAAAGGTGTCAGATTTTATTTTTTTGCATATGGAGTAGTTCAATTAACAAAGAAAATATTTGCAAAAAAATTAATCTAACACCTTTTCCGAGTAGATAACTTTCTATTGCAGGATTAAGGTATAATTATAATGTTGATTAATTATGAAAATAGGTGTAAATTTAAATTTTTAGGAGGAAATAATAAAAATGGCTAAAATTCTAATAGCCGGAAGCGGCTTTGCCGGACATTACGGTGCTTTAATTCTTAATGATATTTTAAAAAATAAAGGAACACATGAAATAACGGTAATCACGCCCAACACCACATTTAATTACCTGCCTTCTTTAGTATGGGTAGGGGTTAATAAAATGAAAGCAGAGAAAACTCAATTTAATTTAAAAAAAATATACGATAAAGTAAATATTAACTTTAAACATGCGTTTGTAAAAGAAGTTCATCCAGACAATAATTTCGTCATCATCGAACATTCAGATATCGATTCCGATGTCAAAAGCCTAAATAGTACGCATAGCAGCAAAATGCTCTCTGAAAACGCAGATATAAAACAAGATTCAACTCACGGTAAAGCTCATAATGGAAACACAAATATAAACAAGTTAAATAATATTAATTCTGCAAATATCGACGAAGCAAATCAAAATAAAATAGAATATGATTTTTTGCTTATGGCTACGGGTCCTAAATTAAATTTCGAAGCTACCGAAAATCTAAATCCTGAATTCGGTTATAATAATTCAATTTGTACTCCGCATCACGCGATGGATACAGCAAAAAACTATCTTGCATTAATTGAAAGAATGAAAAAGGGCGATAAGGTTAAAATTTTTGTCGGGACCGGACACGGAACTGCCACATGTCAGGGAGCCGCTTTCGAATATATTGCAAATATCCATTATGACCTTGTTGAAAGAAAACTGAGAGACATGGCGGAAATAACATGGCTTTCAAACGAGCCCAAACTTGGCGATTTCGGTATGGACGGCGTTGAAGTAAGGAAAGAATCGTTAATATATACTTCGGAGATGATGGCTGAAGGGGTATTTAACTATTGCGATATTAAACATCAGATAAGAAGTCATGTGCATAAAATAGATGATAAAAAGATATATACTGAAAATATAAACGGCGAATTCAAAGAACTTGAGTGCAATTTCGCGATGCTACTTCCTCCTTTTACCGGGAATTCTATAAAATGGATAGGAAAAAACGGAGAAGATATAAAGGAAAAGATTTGCAATCCTGCAGGATTCATAAAAGTAGACGCTGCCTACGGAAAACCTTACGAAGAATTAGACGGTCCTGACTGGCCGAAAACATACCAGACCCAATTATATAAGAATATTTTTGCGGCAGGAATTAACTTTGCTCCTCCCGGACCTTTATCTAAACCAAACAAAAGTCCTAACGGTACGATAATAAGCCCTGCGCCTCCAAGAACAGGATATACGGCTGAATTGTCAGGTAAAGCTGCGGCTTTAAATATAGCTGACATGGTCGAAGGCAGAGAACCTTCGCATAATGCGTCTATGGCAAGTACTCCAGGACTTTGCGTCGCTTCAATGAAAGAAGGTTTTTTTAATGGACTTGCCGGCACGATAGCTGTATATCCTGTGGCAAGAAACAGGAAAGAGTACCCTGAGTACGGAAGAAATCTTGACTATTCCGTGGCAGAAGTGGGAAAAGCCGGCGGCTGGTATAAAATAGGTCTTCATTATTCATTTTTATATAAACTTCAGGCAAAACCGGGCTGGAAAATAATTCCGTAAAGCAGAGCGTCTTACATCTCCCGCTTCTTTACCGCAGAAGATTTTTCGGCAGTGCAGGTTAAAATTTTGAGTTTATATTTATCTATATTTACAGTTTAACCTTAATCCTGCAATAGAAAATATTTATGCATTTCTTTGCTCGGTTAAGCAAAAGATAACTTTCTATTGCAGGATTAAAGTTTAATTGTGTCTATGTAATATAACCAATAGTATATACTAGTATATATAACTACATATATGCATATATAAAAAAAGAAAAGACAAAATTTAAAAAGGCGGAAAAATGGCAGATAATAATAAAAATAAAATAAAACCAATGTTCAGATTTACCAAAAAAGATATAAAAAAACAAAATTCATTTATATATCAGATAAAGCGAGCTGTATCTCTCGGTTTTGTCTTCTTAAACTTAGTGAAAAAATCTAAATAAAATAACGAAGATATAAATATATTTAGTATAAAAATACGATTCAGCTCTTGCATTTTATGCTATTATGCATTATCATAATAATAATTTGTTATTATTAAGCAGTTATTCAATTATTAAATATTAATAAATTTAGCATATTCAAGAGGCGCTGAAATGAATTTTAAAGACATAAACTATAAAAAGAAATTTTCTGTAATAATAATTTTAATTTTATCTATCTTTATTGTGTCATCTTCCCTTAGCGGATGCGCAACCTCCAGAGCCACTGCGGCAAGCGGCACTACTGGCGCAATATTCGGAGCGGGAACGGGCTTCGTTATAGGGGCATTGACAGGCGGACCTATAGGCGCAATAATAGGTACTGCAGCCGGACTGTCAATAGGGTACGGCGTGGGGTATGCAACCGGAAAATATGTAGTTACAAGAGAAGGAAATATAAGGGGGCTTTCAATGCTTAATCTCCCTTATCAACTTGCCAGCAACGAAGCCATATACGATCCGTCAAGTAATTTTAAATTTAATTTTAAACAGATAAAAGGTGTTTTGGTTTCTAACTTAAAAATTGCAATACATCCCGAAACAATAACACCCGGTAAAACAATAAAATTAATTATGTCATACAATGTTCTGGGAACCAGAACAAGCATACAGAATTCTGCTATTACCGAAGACAGACTGCTTGAGGGTATAAACGGGAAGATTTATTACAACCATGTTTCTACAACAAGTATAAGCAGGGAAGGAAAGTACAAAACGGAACTGAACGTCAAAATACCGCCTACTACTAAACCCGGCGTGTACGTATATCAAGCAACATTAAAAATTAACAACGGATTAAGCGCCTTAAGTTCTATGATATACAAGGTCCGTTAACTAATTATTCATTTGTTTAGCTAAAAAATATTCTTTAATAAACAGCGGCCAGCAATACGTTATGTTATGGTGGTTGAATTTGCTATGATTTGTTACTGAGCCGTTATTTGTTATTAATATTGATAAAATCTATTACTTTGCTAATAGCATTTGCTCTGTGGGATATTTTATTTTTTATTTCTTCGCTCAGCTCTGCAAGGGTTTTATTAAACTCAGGAACATAAAATACGGGGTCGTATCCAAATCCTGCTGTACCGGAAAGATTTTCGGTAATTGACCCGTTCAATTCGCCATAGAAAAAATTGTGCTTCCCATCTTTTACTCCATATAAACATGCCCAGCAGACAAATTTTGCTTCCCTGCCGTTAATACAGTCCTTCTCCTTCTTGTTAGCCTTCATCTTATTTAGAAGTTTATTAATGTTATTAATTCTGATATCCGCAATATTGTCTTTGCCGTTTACATTTGCCGGAACTGTTGTGGCAGCGCCGTCATGCAGTTCAGAATATCTCGCCGTATATAATCCTGGCTCGTTATTTAAACATTTAACTTCCAATCCCGTATCTTCAGATACAATATAGTCTATATTATTATTACTTTTGTCATTATTTTTTAGCAGAGCATAATATGCTTCCGCCTTAATTAAGGCATTATCTTTATATGTTAACCCGTCTTCGACTATATTTTTCTGACCAAATAAATCGTCGGCATAAATAAGTCTGACATTACAACAGTCTTTCATAATAAAAGAAATTTCTTGAAATTTATGCTTATTACCGGTTCCTATGAGAATATTCAATGTATTGCAGCCTCCTTTTTATTATTTTTTATTTTTTTTCAGTTTGATACCCGTTTATTTATTCTCATATAATTTATTTATAATTTTAAAATAATATTATATAATAGCTTAATTCATTAATTCTGTGCGGCAATATCGTTTCATGGTAATATTTTACTATAAACAACATCACATTTACAGATAAAAACATCAGGCAAAATGAATCATTCACTTACTTGCGTTATTTACATTCTAATAACCTACCTGCTGGGGAGTTTTCCTACCTCCGCGATAATAGCTCGATTAGTCGGAGGATTGGACCTTTCTAAAACCGGCAGCGGAAATCTCGGAGCAACCAACGTATCAAGAGTAATCGGAAAAAAATACGGCATAATAACCTTGGCGGCGGATGCGCTAAAAGGCTTTATACCCGTTTATATCGCCTTTAAATATTATAAATTTTTTCATTTTTCGTTTCTTATACTTTCTATTATAATGATTGCGCCTATAATCGGACACTGTTATTCAATTTATATAAAATTTAAAGGCGGCAAAGGCGTCGCAACAGCTCTAGGCGTCTTTGCCGCAGTATCGCCGGAGGCTGTATTGATGGCTCTGGCTATTTTTATAGTAATGATATTCTTAAGCAGATATGTTTCTCTATCGTCTATTACGGCGGCTTTTTTTATGCCTTTTCTTGTTTTTTACAGTTTAAGAAATATCGATTTCTTCACTGCATCATGTTTTATTTCTTTATTGATAATATTTAAACATGTTCCAAATATTACAAGACTTTTAAACGGCACAGAAAATAAAATAGGCAAAAAAAAACAATTATAATATTACAATAAATTCATTTTTTTTGCATATCCCTTCAGTATCAAAGAATTAAGAGATACGGTTATACTTGAAACAGCCATTGCGGCTCCGGCAATAGCCGGCGGAAGAAGCCATCCCGTAAAATGATAAAACAGACCGGCTGCAAAAGGAATACCCAATCCATTAAAAAAAAATGCCCAAAATAAATTCTGTTTAATTTTGCTTAATGTTTTTCTACCCAAAGATATACTTTTATATACGTCTTTAATATCGCTTTTTACGAGAACGACGTCGCCTGTTTCGCGCGCCACATCAGTTCCGCTTCCGATAGCTATTCCGACATTGGCTGCCGCAAGAGCCGGAGCATCGTTAATACCGTCTCCAATCATTGCGACTGTTAAATTTTTATTTTTAAGTTTTTCTATTTCTTTTAATTTATCTTCAGGTAAAACATTTGCGATAATATTTTGAAATTTTATTCCAATTTTTGAAGCGGTTAATTCAGCAGATTTTAAATTATCTCCAGTTAGAAGGTATGAATCTATCCCTATCGCTTTCAGTTTTTCGACGGTTTCTTTAGCATCTTCTTTTATTTTATCCGACATTGCAATTATACCGATTATCTTAGAATCAACGGCGATGCCTATTACGGTTTTTCCGTCTGAACTTAATTTTTTTTCTAATGTTTCAAACTCTGCCCTGTTTATTATTTCAATTTCCGCAGTATCTTTTTTATTTCCGCTTTTATTTCCGCCGTTATCGTCGGTATATTTTTCGTCTATATATTTAACCGCATTGTCAAAGAGTTCTTTTTTGCCGATTAATATATTATTCCCGTTATATGTAAAACTTAAACCGTATCCGCCTATTTCTTTATAATTATAATTTTTTATAAAATTATTTATGCCGTCAGCATGAACTTCGTTATTTATTAACGCGCCGGTCAAATCATTCAGCCGGTTAAACTTATTTAATTTATTAAATTCATTAACATTTTTACCGCCGTTTTTAATAGTCTTCTCCCATTTTTCTGTTATAGCTTTTGCGATTGGATGAGATGAAAATTTTTCGCCGAATGCGGCAATAGACAAAATTTCGTCTTCAGAGTACACTGCGCCCGAAAAATCTGGAGAAGAAGATGTAGAATTGACATTGCCGGAGACTATTGGAATTACGTCTGTTATTTCAGGCTTGCCATAGGTTACGGTTCCTGTTTTATCAAATACTACAGAGTTAATTCTTGCCAATTCTTCAAGTGCGGAAGATTTTTTAATTAATATGCCTTTTTCAAGTCCGACTGCGCTTCCTATCATAAGAGCCATAGGCGTTGCAAGACCCATAGCGCATGGACACGCAATCACGAGAACGGCAATTGAGGCGGATATAGCAAACAAAAGACTTTCATGAAAAGCAAATTTCCATAAAATAAAAGTTATAAGAGATATTATAATTACGACCGGGACAAAATAATTTGTTACATTATCGGCTATCCTTTGAATCGGAGCTTTATCTGCCTGCGCATCTTCGACCAGCCTGACAATTTGAGATAATACAGTATTTGCGCCAACCTGCACCGCTTTAATTTTTATAATGTTTCCGCTGTTAATTGTTGAACCTGTAACTTTATCCCCAGTCTTTTTTTCCACCGGAACAGGCTCTCCGCTAAGCATAGATTCGTCAATTAACGTTTCGCCTTCAATAATCTCTCCGTCAACAGGTATTTTTTCTCCTTTTTTAACAAGAAGCGTATCGCCTGTCTTTACATCTTTAGTATCTATTTCTTCAATGTTTCCCTTATTATCTATTAAATTTGCTTTATTAGCCTGAAGTTTAAAAAGTGATTTAAGCGAAGAAGCAGCTTTTTCTTTTGATATTTTTTCAAGAAGTTTTCCGAATCTTATAAAAAGAATTAACAGGACTGCGGTATCAAAATATAGAGAGCCTTTAATCAAAAAAACAGAAGCTACAGAGTAGAAATATGCGGCTGTAATTCCCAGAGAGACTAACACATCCATATTGGAGGAACCGTTTTTAAGCGAATAGTACGCTCCTTTATAAAATGCAAAACCTGCGCTGAATTGGACAATCGTCGCAATCAAAAATAATATAATAATAACCGCAACCGTATGCGCCTTATAAAAATTTGAAATATCGAAAACATCAATAAACTTCATATAAGTAAGGAAAACCGTGGGGACAGCTAAAATAAACGTAAAAACAACCCAGTAATAATCTTTTTTCCAATCTAGAATGTTTCCAAATAGTGCGCTATATAACAGAGCGGATATAAATTTTAATTTATTATAGCCGTGTAAATTTTTTAACACCGCCTGAACATTAGTTAGCGCTACCTGCTGCTCGCCTAAAGCTATAGACTCATGATTTGCGGCTTTTATTCCGTTTGATTGATTTTCACCGGCACCAGTATTTACGTTACCCGTGCTGTCTTGTAAACTTGCAGAACCGCTATTATTGCTGCTGCTCAAATCTATGGCTTTATATCCGCCGTTCTTAACTGCTTTAAAAATATCATCTTTTGAAATTATGGACGGATCGTAAATAACGGAGCCGCTCTCACCGACAAAGTTAACCGTCACTTTATCGATGCCTTGAAGCTTCTTTATACTTTTTTCTACAGTTCCTGCGCAATTAGTACAGTGCATTCCCTGTATTTTAAATTTTAAAATTTCTTTACGGTCGTCACGGTCGGGTTTAGCGAAATTTATACTTGCTTTATTGCCGGTGTTTTCAAAGCTTTCATTGATATTAAGAGCGTCCGACGGAATATTGTCGTTACTGTCTAATTTTAATTGCATATTAACAGGCTGGCTATTATTTAAAAGTTTTGCGCCGAATCCTGCAAATTTAATCATCTTTATAATTTCATCCGGTTCAGGTCTGTCAATAGATGCATCAACATAAAGAGTTTCGTTGACAAAATTTAACTTAGCGTCAATTACTCCGTCAATTCTTTTAACCGTATCAACAATAGTTCCGGCGCACGACGCGCAGTCCATTCCGCTTATTTTAAACCGGTAATGTTTTAAATTTTTCGATAATCCTGCATCAGTTCCATCGTCATCATTGTCGGCAGGCTTGTCTCCCGTATCGGCAGCGCTGCCGTTTTCGGTATCATAGCCTGCTTCAGAAACTGCATTTTTAATATCGGTTAGATTTGCTATATTTTCATCATATTTAATGACCGCATAATTTCCCTGTAAATTTACATCCGCCGATTCAACTCCGCTTACGGAAGATACGGCTTTAGCAACAGTTTTGACACAATGTTCGCAAGTCATTCCGTAAACATTAATTTTTTCTGTTTTCATAATGCCGAATTTGAATTAAAATTTAACATAAAACTGATATTTCACAGTTCTTATCTTATTATTATATTGTTTATATTATTATAATTTCATGCTTTATTTTGCATTTTAAAAAATTAAAAACGATATGATATTAATAATAAAAATAATAAGTAATAAACAAGTATTCCAGAAATAAAAAAAACAAGAGCTCCGCACCGGTTAAATGACAGTTTCTAACGTCATACAGCAAGTACGGAACCCTGTAAACAACATTCGGTAATTATAAATATTTTATACCTAATTTTTTAATTTGTTAAATACAATCTGCATCTCACAGCCTCGGCAGCAATACTATTTGGAAACAACGGCAAAATGGTCTCTTCTGTTTATCGCATAGCAGCTGCTCGTGTGAGCGGTACATATCGGTTTTTCTTTGCCATAGCTTATTGTTTTGAGTCTCTTTGGATTTATGCCTAATTTCTCCAAATATACTTTAGCGGCATTTGCTCTTCTCCAACCCAACGCTAAATTATAGCCCTCAGAGCCTCTTCTGTCGCAATTGCCCTGAATTTGAACTACTATATTCGGATTGTGTTTTAAAAATGATGCATCTTTCTTAAGGATAGCAATATCTCTATTTGTAAAAGTATATTTATTAAAACCAAAATGAATATTGTTAATCCTTGCACTAATGTTATAAGAGGAAATGTGTTTTTTTTCGACAATCATCGGTTTAACTGCTTTTGTAATTCTTACAGGTTTAGGCGCAGCCAATTTTTTAATCTTTACAGTTTTTTTTACCGGTGCTGCTTCTAAACAACAATTGTAAGACGAACTGCACGGACTGGATAAATACGATTCTCCCCTAAAATTACCGAATCCGCAAGGTGTAGACCAGACAGCCGCAGCATAAACTTTTGACCCGAGAAGTGATACAGCTGCAAATGCAAGCACTGCAAAAAATAATTTAATTTTAATTTTCTTCATAAACAATCTCCTAAAGATTTAATTTATTAATATTAATAACAAGTTGAACAAACTAAAGATATATCATAGCACTGCAGTGCTGTAGTACATACTATATATGCTATATATATAGTATACCATAACTTCATTTCGTTACATAGTGAGTGTATATTATTATACAGTATAATTTCATTTCAATATATAGTATCTATTATAATACCGTATATTAATAAATAAAATGTATTTATTAGGCCAAAATATTAACAATCAAATAATCCAATAAAAAAAGCCTCTTTTAAATGCATTTACTCAGCATGCATTTAAAAGAGGCTTTAACAACTTTTTAAAATTAATATTTAAATATCAATTAAATATATAATAAAAAAAAATTCGGTAACGACCTACTCTCTCATGCAGCTACCCGCATAATACCATCGGCGCAATAGAGCTTAACTTCCGTGTTCGGGATGGGAACGGGTGGACCCTCTATGCTATAGTTACCGAAAACTTTATATTGTTCCGTAAAATATTAACCATTAAACGTTAATTAAGCAATTTAAGAAAAAGGAAAAATGCATTTTAAATATTAAAAAAAAGATTAAGCCGCACGATCTATTAGTATCGGTAAGCTAAACATATCACTATGCTTACACATCCGACCTATCAACCTCATGGTCTATGAGGGATCTTTAGCTGTATTGCTACAGGGGATATCTTATCTCAGGGGGGGCTTCCCACTTAGATGCTTTCAGCGGTTATCCCTTCCGAACATAGCTACCCAGCCATTACCACTGGCGTGATAACTGGAACACTAGAGGTTCGTCCATCCCGGTCCTCTCGTACTAAGGACAGCTCCCTTCAAATATCCTACGCCCACAACAGATAGGGACCGAACTGTCTCACGACGTTCTAAACCCAGCTCGCGTACCACTTTAATTGGCGAACAGCCAAACCCTTGGGACCTGCTACAGCCCCAGGATGTGATGAGCCGACATCGAGGTGCCAAACCTCCTCGTCGATATGAGCTCTTGGAGGAGATCAGCCTGTTATCCCCAGCGTACCTTTTATCCGTTGAGCGATGGCCCTCTCATGAGGAACCACCGGATCACTAAGACCTACTTTCGTATCTGCTCGACCCGTCAGTCTCGCAGTTAAGCTCCCTTATGCCTTTGCACTCTAAAGCTGGTTTCCAATCAGCTTGAGGGAACCTTCGCGCGCCTCCGTTACTCTTTGGGAGGCGACCGCCCCAGTCAAACTACCCACCAGACATTGTCCTGAATCCGGATTACGGATTGCAGTTAGAAACACAGAATGATAAGGGTGGTATTTCAAGGGTGACTCCACCGAAGCTAGCGCTCCGATTTCATAGTCTCCCACCTATCCTACACATATCATTCCATACTCCAATGTCAAGCTATAGTAAAGGTGCATGGGGTCTTTCCGTCTAGTTGCGGGTAACCGGCATCTTCACCGGTAATTCAATTTCGCTGAGCCTCTGGTCGAGACAGTGCGGAAGTCGTTATGCCATTCGTGCAGGTCGGAACTTACCCGACAAGGAATTTCGCTACCTTAGGACCGTTATAGTTACGGCCGCCGTTTACTGGGGCTTCAGTTCGAAGCTTCGCACTCGCGTGCTAACCCCTCCCTTTAACCTTCCAGCACCGGGCAGGCATCAGTCCCTATACTTCGTCTTGCGACTTTGCAGAGACCTGTGTTTTTAGTAAACAGTCGCTACCGCCATTTTATTGAAACCTGTATATGCTTACTGAGTAAATCATTCACATTAACAGGTACACCTTATCCCGAAGTTACGGTGTCAATTTGCCGAGTTCCTTAACCAGAGTTATCTCAAGCGCCTTAGGATACTCTCCCAGTCTACCTGTGTCGGTTTGCGGTACGATTACATCTTTAACTCGCTACGAGGATTTTCTTGGCAGTGTGGAATCAATCGCTTTGTAAGACTTTCGCCTTTCGTATTCGCATCTCGGACTTAAAGTACCCGGATTTTCCAAAGTACAATCCTACCTGCTTAAACCGGCTATTCCGTCAGCCGGACGATCTATCCTACTGCGTCCCCCCTTCGCTGATAGCGTTAAAGTTGCAGTACGGGAATATTAACCCGTTTTCCATTATCTAAGCCCTTCGGCCTCGACTTAGGGATCGACTAGCCCTGAGAGGATTAACCTTGCTCAGGAAACCTTAGACTTACGGCGAATATGTTTTTCACATATTTTCTCGCTACTTATGTCAGCATACGCACTTCCGATTCCTCCAGCAGTCCTTTCGGTCTACCTTCAGCGGTTGTCGGAACGCTCCTCTACCCCGTGTAAATTAATACACAGTCGCAGCTTCGGTAATGTGCTTAGCCCCGATACATTTTAGGCGCGGACTCACTTGACCAGTGAGCTATTACGCTTTCTTTTAAGGATGGCTGCTTCTAAGCCAACCTCCTGGTTGTCAATGCGTTTCCACATCCTTTTCCACTTAGCACATATTTTGGGACCTTAGCTGGCGATCTGGGTTGTTACCCTTTTGACCATAGAAGTTATCTCCTACAGTCTGACTCCCGTAATTGCATAACCGGTATTCGGAGTTTGATTGAGTTTGGTAGTCCGGTAAGACCCCTAGCTCATCCAGTGCTCTACCCCCGGTTACTAATTTACGAGGCTATACCTAAATATATTTCGAGGAGAACCAGCTATCTCCAGGTTTGATTGGCCTTTCACCCCTATCCACAGCTCATCACCTAACTTTTCAACGTTAGTGTGTTCGGGCCTCCACAAGATTTTACTCTTGCTTCACCCTGGCCATGGGTAGATCACCTGGCTTCGGGTCTATTTCGTATAACTAAATCGCCCTATTAAGACTCGCTTTCGCTACGGCTCCACCATTAACGGCTTAACCTTGCTATACAAAATAACTCGCTGACTCATTATGCAAAAGGCACGCAGTCACTCTGTCCATCATTGCTGATGTACATAGAGCTTCTACTGATTGTAGGCAAATGGTTTCAGATACTATTTCACTCCCCTCTCGGGGTGCTTTTCACCTTTCCCTCACGGTACTAGTTCACTATCGGTCATCCGGTAATATTTAGCCTTCGGAGATGATCCTCCATAATTCCCGCAAAATTTCACGTGTTCCGCGGTACTCGGGAATACTTAAAAGAGATTAATTCATTTCGCTTACGGGATTGTCACCCTCTGTGATTATACTTTCCAGAATATTCAGCTATAAATTAATTTTGTAACTCTTTCGGAATCTCTGCACGATTCCTACAAGCATCCCACTACCCCAGATATAAAACGCATGCAGACTATAATTATATCTGGTTTAGGCTGTTTCCCTTTCGCTCGCCACTACTCAGGAAATCACTATTGTTTTCTATTCCTGAGGGTACTTAGATGTTTCAGTTCCCCTCGTTCGCTTCTATTACCTATGTATTCAGTAATAGATGTCATAAGTTCATCATGACGGGTTTCCCCATTCAGAAATCGTTGGCTCATAACTTGTTTGGCAGCTCCCCAACGCTTATCGCAGCTAACCGCGTCTTTCATCGCTTCCGGATACCAAGGCATCCACCATAAGCCCTTAGTAACTTAATCTTATGTTACACAACTTTAAAATTCGCCTTGATCCTAATTCTTAATTGCTTAATTAGACGTTCAATTTTCAAAGAACAATAACACTTTTAAACTGGTGGAGGTGAACGGAATCGAACCGATGACTTCCTGCATGCAAAGCAGGCGCTCTGCCATCTGAGCTACACCCCCGATTCTTTACACGCCTTAAGCTATTGGTGGGCCTATCTGGACTCGAACCAGAGACCTCACGCTTATCAGGCGTGTGCTCTAACCACCTGAGCTATAGGCCCATAAGCCTACCGACCAGTATTTCAAAACTAAACAGCAGACACGTAGATTTTTTTATACTCCCTTAAAAGGAGGTGATCCAGCCGCAGGTTCCCCTACAGCTACCTTGTTACGACTTCACCCCAATTACCGGCAACACCTTAAGCGTTAGCCTCTCTTGCGAGTTAGCTTCACGATTTCTAGCATTGCAGACTTTCGTGGTGTGACGGGCGGTGTGTACAAGGCCCGGGAACGTATTCACCGCAGCATGCTGATCTGCGATTACTAGCGATTCCGACTTCATGAAGTCGAGTTGCAGACTTCAATCCGAACTGAGATTTGGTTTATGAGATTTGCTTGTTTTCGCAAACTTGCGTCTCTTTGTCCAAACCATTGTAGCACGTGTGTAGCCCTGGATATAAAGGCCATGAGGACTTGACGTCATCCCCACCTTCATCCGATTTATCACCGGCAGTTTCTCTAGAGTGCCCAACTGAATGATGGCAACTAAAGATAAGGGTTGCGCTCGTTGCGGGACTTAACCCAACATCTCACGACACGAGCTGACGACAGCCATGCAGCACCTGTCTCTCTGTTTCATTGCTGAAAAAGTTATATTTCTATAATTGTCAGAGGATGTCAAACCCAGGTAAGGTTCTTCGCGTTGCGTCGAATTAAACCACATGCTCCACCGCTTGTGCGGGCCCCCGTCAATTTCTTTGAGTTTTAATCTTGCGACCGTACTCCCCAGGCGGAACACTTAACGCGTTAGCTTGAGCACAGAAAGAATAATCTTCCTATACTTAGTGTTCATCGTTTACAGCGTGGACTACCAGGGTATCTAATCCTGTTTGCTCCCCACGCTTTCGCGCCTCAGCGTCAGTATCGTTCCAGAAAGCCGCCTTCGCCACCGGTGTTCTTCCTAATATCTACAAATTTCACCTCTACACTAGGAATTCCGCTTTCCCCTCCCGAACTCTAGTATAACAGTTTTAAGTGCACTTTCCGGGTTAAGCCCGAAGATTTCACACCTAACTTATTATACCGCCTACGCGCCCTTTACGCCCAGTAATTCCGAACAACGCTTGCACCCTCCGTATTACCGCGGCTGCTGGCACGGAGTTAGCCGGTGCTTCCTTTGATGGTACCGTCAGTCCGCTACTGTATTAGAGTAACGGGGTTTCTTCCCATCTGACAGAGCTTTACAACCCGAAGGCCTTCATCGCTCACGCGGCGTTGCTGCGTCAGGGTTTCCCCCATTGCGCAATATTCCCCACTGCTGCCTCCCGTAGGAGTCTGGACCGTGTTTCAGTTCCAGTGTGGCTGATCATCCTCTCAGACCAGCTAACCATCATTGCCTTGGTAGGCCATTACCCTACCAACTAGCTAATGGTTCATAAGCCCATTTATAAGCGATAGCATTGTAAAGAGGCCATCTTTGATATCACGGCTTATGCCGTGATATATTATTCGGTATTAGCAGTCCTTTCGAACTGTTATTCCCAACTTATAAGTAGGTTACCTATGTATTACTCACCCGGTCGCCACTTTACTCGTCCCTTGCGGGACTTTCACGTACGACTTGCATGTGTTAGGCACGCCGCCAGCGTTTGTTCTGAGCCAGAATCAAACTCTCAAAAACAAAACGTTTATTGACAAGAGTACTTAATGATTTGAATATTATTCAAAGACATTAAGCGCATCTTACATTTGACATTTTTTAATTTTATTGCATTTTTGTATGCTGTTTAGTTTTCAAAGACCGATCTTACGAATGGCTGTTTTGGTTCTTTTTAATCATTTTCAATTGCGGTTTTATCCGTTTTTTGAACTGCCATGTTTCGAAGTGTTTTATAAGTATAGTATAAGGAAAAGATTATGTCAAGGGTTTTTTTAAGTTTTTTTTAACAATTTACAATATATTTATCTTCTTATAAAATCTATATAAATATTCATAAGATAGCTTCCGTAAAAAGTATATAGAACGGCAGCCATTGAAAGAAATGGTCCAAATGGTATTTTCGAGGATATGAAATTATCGTCTGCTTTATTATTTAAGTTTAATTCAGATTTCTCTAAATGTATTTCCGGATTTGTATTATTGCTGCCAATGTGAGCGGCATTGTCATTAGCGCTTACGGTATTGATATTATGCGCTAAAGAATTTGCGCTACCGATTGTTTCGCTATGGTAATTGCCGCTGTCATAATTATCGTCGTTTTGGATTAAATTTCCTTTATTGCTCCGACTGCTTGTTGTTTTTGTGCGGTCTTGAATATTTAAATATAATAAGCTTAGTATAAATCCTAAAAGTCCAAAAACAGAACCTGCAAATATAGTAAAAATAACGCCTTTTACCCCCAAAAATGCGCCTATTCCGGCTATCAGCTTTATGTCGCCGCCGCCCAGCCCCTCTTTTTTTCTGACCAATTCATAAAAAACCGCTATCAGATAAAAAGATAAACCTCCAGCAATAAAACCGGCAAAAGGAAACAGAAATCCTTTATGCAACAAAAAAATATTAAATAAAAACCCTGCTATAATCAACGTCATATTTAAAGAATCCGGAATTATACGGTGAAAAAAATCTATAAAAGAAATAGGTATTAAAATAAATATAAAAAAACCATATGCCATAAACAACAAAAGCCTGCCTGTTAAATAATCTTTAAAAAGCGACAGGTCATAAGAAGTTATGTTAAAATGAAAAAAAGCGTTATAAAACAATTTTATGAATAATAAATAAAATAAAACAGCGCTCAGTAATTCAATAGCGGGATAAATAACAGGTATTCTATTACCGCAGGCGCGGCATTTTCCTCCTAATATAATATAGCTGACAATAGGAATATTGTCGTAAAATTTTATTTTTGTTCCGCATTCAGGACACGATGATGCAGGAAATAACAAAGATTTACCTTCCGGCAGCCTATATATGACAACGTTAAGGAAGCTCCCGATTATCAGACCAAAAATAAATACAAAAAACGATGCAAAATAAAATAAATTATCCGTCAGCAGCATTTAATTATAAACTTATTTAAATCTCTTTATACCATTAATATAGAAAAAAATTCTGAATCTTTTTTATAATATGAATGATTATATAAAATGTTTATACAACGCACAGTAGTTTACAGTTTGAATACAGTGCCTGATTTAGTTGTAACCGTGATATTCGGATTAAACAGAATAAAATCTTCGTGAAAATTAACCCTTACATTTCCTCCGAAAGACGAATTGTCTCCCAAAGCCATATGTATAGTACCGTATATTTTTTCAGCTTCCAATATGTTTAAAAAATTTTTCGCCGATTTATTTGTTCCTATACCAAGTTCTGCAATATTTGAAACCAGCTCGTTATTTTTTATAGCAGATATAATATGGTCTTTAAATTTATCAATACCTTCAACGTACTTTACCTTTCCGTTTTCAATGAAAATGGTAAGCGGTTCGTCTAGTTTTTTAGTAGGTGAATATTCCATGACAAATTTGCCTTCGGTTTTCCCCTCGACAGGAGCGGTATAAACCTCCCCCGCAGGTAAATTGCTAAATGCTCCGGGTTCGTCAAGCAGTCCGGTGTCAGCCATGAATCCATTGTCTCTTATATAAAAAATTACATCTGTTCCGTTATTTGACGTTATATTAACAATTGAGGCATCTTTCAGCTTTTCATTTACTTCTAAAGTAAATCGTGCCAATTCAACAGGGTTTATATTTAAAGCAGTCTTAAAAATTGAATCTTCAAATAAAGGCAAACTTGCAAACCTTGCATTGCCGTATTTGGTCAATAAATCCCTAAATAAAGTATGACTCGTTGAAAAATTAGGCAGAGCTATTACGCAATTAACACATTTATTATTGTTGGTTTTTATAAATTCGGATAATAAATTTTTCTCATTTTGTTTTAGCGTTTTATTTCTTATATTATCCCATAATTTATTTTCAACAATAAAATCGGTAATTTTGTCGCCGAAAGCTGTCTCCCAAATTAAAAAAGGCGGCTCGGTACCGTGTTCTTTAAGTGAATCGTATTCCAGATATTTTATCTTAGCAAAACCGGCTCCTATCTCTTTGAAGTCATTCGCTATGTCAATAAGCTTAATTCTTCTTTGTCTATCGTTTTCCGTCAAATTTTCGTCCGGTAAAATTTTATCGGCATATATAAGGCAAGTTTCACCAGACTTAATATTAAAATTTTTTTTGAATATATTTTCTATAATTGTTTTTTTATCCATTTAATTCAATATTCTTGATTATTTTCTATTATTTTATTCATATTTTTATTATTATTTTTATTAATTCGCTAAAATCACAGTCTGGTTTATTTTCTTTTATCCAATAATGTTCTGTTTGACAGGCAATGGTTGTCAAACAGAAAACTATCTGCCTATATATAACGGTATTTTTCTTTATTTACATTATTAACATAACGAAATTAGCAGTTCGTTCAGTTTATATCTAACACGCATCTATCTTTATCATCTACCCGTCATGCGCAGCTGCTTTACGGTCTGCGTATGACGGGTATTATAGCGTTTATAAGTTGAAATTTAATATTAATAAAATATTAAGATATCCATACATACACATATACTAATAAAATCATTTTAACGCCTTGAGTACATCTTCGTAATTGGGTTCTTGCGTTATTTCCGGAACTAATTGTTTATAAATAATTTTGCCTTCCTTATTCACTATAAAAACCGCTCTTGCGGTTAATCCTTTCAAAGCGCCTTCACCTATAATAACACCGTATTTTTCCATATCTTTATATCTAAAATCAGAAGCTACGGTAATGTTTTTTATACTAAAACTTTCACAGAATTTATTTTGAGCAAAAGGCAAATCCATAGAAACTATATTTACATCAATATTTTCAAACTTAGACAGCATTTCGTTGAATTTCTTTGTTTCCATTTCGCATACGGGAGTATCAAGCGAAGGTACGGTAATTATTAATTGAACTTTTGCATTTTCGCCGCCCAATTCCTTTTCTTTTAAATCTTTAGCTACAACAATAACTTTAGGAGCTTTATCTCCAACATTTAATGCAGGTCCCACCAGCGATGTAGCATTGCCTTTTAAAGAAACTGTTTCTGACATTTTAATCCTCCTTAATGTTAATTTAGCAGTTAATTTAAATTCGGTAGTTAATTTTTAAACTCTACTTACTTATTAAAAAAAAGATAAATAATAATAAAAATAAAACACCATTTTATTATTAATCTGTTTAAATATATATATATCATATTTTATTATTATATTCAATATAATTATTAATATCATTTATTAAATGATATGAATAATTATTGCCGTTATAAAACTTGACTAACGATTAAAGAGCGGTTGAAGTATATATAGAAAAGAAAAACATAAGTATTGCAAAAAACAGGCGGAGAAATGTGTTGAGTTGAAATACGATCTAAAAATATATCGGCATTATTTAAATATATAAAAAATACCAATAAATATTAGTACGGCAATCAGCGTATAGCTAAGATATTCTTCTTTAACATACTTTGATTTTGATACTATAGGGCCTAAAAAAGAACCCGCAATTATACCTGCTATTGAAATTAATAATAAAAAAGGCAAAACATGAACGCCCATCGAAAGATAATTTGTAACGCTTGTTAAAGATGAAATAAGTATAGAAAAAACGCTCGTTCCCGCAACTATCATCATCGGAAGATTCAATATCCCAGACATAAAAGGAACCAGCAAAAAACCTCCTCCTACTCCAAATACAGACGAAATTATAGCAACAACCATACCTGCTATAAATGCAAAAATCGGATTAAAATTATATTCCTTATTAAAATATCTTATTTTTACGTTTCTGAAATTTACTTCAAGAGTTTTTATAGCATTATCTTCTAATTTTAAATTTTTGTCTGATAAAGGATTAAGTTTTTGTTTTCTTTTTTTTGAAATAATTTTATATATAAGCAGAATACTGATGAAAAGAGTGAGATAGCCAAAAAAATATTTAAACGATTTAAGCTCATATAAATAATGTTTTGAAAACCATGAACCTAAAATAGCTCCGACTATTCCTCCGGAAGCTATTATTGCGCCTAGAATTAACGAAATTCTTTTTTGTCTGATAAACAAAGGAACGGCAATTAACGGGGTTACTATTGTTAAGATCTGACTCATGACCTTAACGGAATTTGCATCTTTTACATGCAGTATAGTAATGAAACCGAAACTGGCAAATATTCCGCCGGCTGCGCCTATTGTGGAAAAGATTAGCCCTGTAAACAAAGCCCACGCAAATGCTATAAAGTAAAAGATAAGATGGGAAAAGAAAATCACTTTCCCTCCCGCTTGTCAAGTGAAGCAAGAAAAACTTTAATAAAACTTGAGAAATTATTTTTGCTGATATTTATATATCTCGATATCCGAACACTTGTTTTTTTAATCCAGTCTAACTGACTGATTTTATAAATTACTCACTGCATATTTATAAACCCTCAACTAAGCATATGCTAAATATTATTTATTATGACAAATAATAGCATAAACATTAAATCATTGCAATATTATTATGTTATTGTCATTGCCGCTCTTGGAAATTGTATCGGACTTCACCTGCTTTAGTATATTTCAGATGCGCTGCATATTAATTATACCAGTTTCTATAGCAGCTATTTTTTTTCTGCCGTCAGGATTATCCAAATCGCCCCCGCCGCAGTATAATTGCCATTGCAGCGTCCCGCATATAGAGTATTCAGCCTGCAGACCTTCAGGTTTTCCATTATTATAATTAAATTCTATTAAAGTTTTTTGATTTACCCAGTTTATAAATTGCCTACCGTGCAATTTTCCGTTGAGATAATTTAATTCGTAATGCTTTTTGCCGTTTTTGTAGAAACCTTCAGTTTTACCATGCAGTTTTCCGTTAATATTATAACGCGTTATAGACTTTATGTTTATTTTCTCTTCTTCATAATATGTAATTACTTCTTTTAATGCCTCAAGACCATATATCTTTTCTATTGAATTTACAATATTTAAATTATTTATTTTATTTATGTCAATATCAATATAATAATTGCTTACAATGTTTAAATTATTAGCATCCAATATTTGATTAAATAACGGTAATTTGTTATTTTTTTCTTTCATTTTATAATTCCTTATTAATTATAATATTATATATAGTATTCTTATGTCAAAATAATATAGATATCATAATAAAATCATATAAAAAATGAAAAACTAAAAAATATAAACAAAATATAAACTATGTTAAATGACCATAAATAAAAAGCTTAACCCAACTTTATCGCTATTAACAGAAAACTCTTGATATTGCTATGTTTAAAGGTCATATAAATTTTTTTGGGGACTGCACAATAAAAAAATAAAATATAATAATATCAACAAGTTATAATTTTAAATAATAAAAATTATAGATGACTTTTACCCCATTCATGAATAGCATCCAAAATTGGTTTTAAACTTATTCCTAAATCTGTAAGCGAATATTCTACTTTAGGCGGAACAACGGCATACACTTTTCTATTAATAATTCCTTGATTTTCAAGATCTCTTAACTGCTGAGTAAGCATTTTCTGAGTTATGCCGTTTACACATTTTTTAAGCTCATTAAAGCGCTTAGTGCCTGTGAAAAGTTCGCTTAATATTCTTACTTTCCAGCTTCCTCCGATAATTTCGAGAGTTTTCTCAACAGGACATATTATTTTATCTGTTTTCATATTTATTTTTTTTAAATTAATTTCTATCCATTATATTATTTTATATTATTTTTTTTAATTTAGTCAAAACAAAAAATTTATTTAATTAAATAATCAATAAAATAATAATCTGTTTAGTCTATTATTATCTTAATTATTTTATTGTCATATTATTATAATAAAAATATTAATGTTAGGTATATTTTAGTAATAATTATACTGATACAAATAATATTTGATTATTATAGTAGTACTAATATTAATAGGTATATTTTTGGTATCTATATGACAAAAAAGTGCATACTTTACATAATTATATATTAATCGTATTATAAAATCAACGCAGGTTTTAACAAAAAATAAATTATTAATTAATTAAAAGGAGAAAAATCATGAAAAAAGAACCGTTAGTTTTAAATGGAATTAAGGAAACAACCTATATTTGCAAATGCGGAAAATCAAAAAATATGCCTTATTGCGACGGAAGCCATAAAACGCTTTCAGGAAATATTACCCCATTTGTTTTAGAACCGACAAGCGAGACAGTTTATATTTGCCAATGCGGTAAATCAAAAAACTTTCCATATTGCGACGGAAGCCATAAAAACTTATGATTTATCTAAATTTGTTAAAATCTGCTTTTGATAAAAAAATAAATTTTAAAAATATAAAATTTATTTTTTAACTAATATATTATATTTAATAATTTTTTATGGAGAAATAAAAATGAAAGCAAATTCTGCAGCATTATTTTTTTTAAGATTTGTATTGTTTTTAAGTTTTTTTTATCATGGCAGCGGTATTTTGTTTGACTGGTTTGACGGTCCCGGCATTGCAGGCTTTGCCGGATATATGAATTTTCCGGTTATAATTGCTGTTTTAGTAGGAATAGCAGAATTTACGGGGAGTTTAGCGATGGTTTCAGGAGTACTTACAAGAATAGGCGCTTTAAATATCATGCTAGTCATGCTTGGCGCGATATTTATCTTGCATTTGCCTCATGGATTTAACATTATGAACAACGGCTATGAATATGCCCTTACCGAATTTACGATAGCTCTTTCAATTTTTATTATGGGTCCAGGAGACTACACTTTAACTTCTATCGTAAAAAAAGATTTGCCGTTTATTCTAAGATAATTAACAACCAATATAATAAATATATAATAATATTGTAACAATATGCGCTTGTATTATTGATATTGACCTGCACATGTACAAGCAATAAGCAATTGCCGGTTGATTTATATATGCCAATATGCCGTTACAATATTATTATATGATTACAGTTATTATTAATTGTAAATAAAAGGTAAAAAGTAATAAATGATTATTAAATTTTACTAAAATAATTCCTGAAAATCAGTATTTGCTATAATTTTATTTCTTTGTTTCTTTACGCATCAAAGCGCAATATATACCGCTCCGGATTTAACCAATTTTGCAATTTCATAAACGCCGGCAGGCACTATCGTGGCATAATCCGGTACATCGCTGTCTTTAAGGTCAAACATATTCATTGCATTTCTGCAAACGTATATTTTTGTTTTTTCATTAAGACTGTCCCTAAGCTGATTTCTGAGCTGAGCGTGATGAAGAAGCGAAACTACCGAAGGTCCGAAAAATACGACGGTTATTTCTTCCGTATCTTCTATTGCAGACAAATTTTTAATTACGTTAAATGAAAGAGCAGGCATTATAGTGCCGTTTGTAACCTGAATAACATATTTCATAAAAAACCCCCATAAAATTAATTTCTTACGCGGTTGAGAAACTATATATAATATACTATCATAAAAAAAAATTAATGCAACAAGCCTATAAAATGAAATTGCCTATAATAAAACAACTGCTAAATATAAAAATTTATATAGGCTTCTTGCATCAGTTAGGTTTTGCCTGTTATATATAAATAATAATTTTTACATATAAGTTTTATATTCAGTCTTTATGTGAGTGTGAAGAAAATCATTAATTCTCATCCAGTATATCGATAACGGGGGCATTCATTATTATCTGAATTTTTTTCGCATAAATTTTTAAGTTTTATTAAGCGGTTTTTTAAAACTAAGATTTCATAATAAATAGACTATAACTTTAGTTGTTCTATTTGAATTTTATCTACTAATTTATCAACCAAATCCATGGTAAATAGTTCTGTGCCGGGTTTTTGAACAGTAGCAGAACCGCATGCAATACCTAATTTCAATGCTTTTACGGCATTGCCGTCTTCGCTGCTGATTACGCTTAATAGTCCGGCAACCATAGAATCTCCTGCGCCTACACTCGAAATAACCGGCACTTCCGGCGACTCTGCATGAAATACGCCCTCGCTTGACGCAAGTATGGCTCCTTCATGTCCAAGAGAGACAAATACGTATTCTATGCCGTATTTTTGCAGTTCTTGAGCTGCATAAGCCGCCTCTATAACAGAACTTATATTTCTGTTCATTAATCTTTTTAGTTCATGAATGTTTGGTTTGATAATATAAGGTTTTGCTTTTACGGCGTTTTTTAAAAGGTCGCCGTCAGCGTCAATGAGACATTTTACGCCTGATTTTTGAAGCCTTGCGGCTAAAATATAGTAGATATTCGGAGATATATTTAACGGACATGAGCCTGTAATAACCGCAAATCCGTCTTTTGAATTTTCATAGAGGTCTTTTTCTAACCTATCAATTACCGAAGAATCAATATCTGGACCGATACCGTCAATTTGATACTGCGTTACAGGGTCAATCTGATGTATGACGCAATTTATTCTTGTTTCGCCTTCTCCCCATATAAAATGCGGGTCGTCTAATTCGCCGGTCAGGGTATTAGAAATTAATTTGCCTATTTCTCCTGCCAAGACACAGCAGGCAGATGCTCTAAATCCTAGTTTTTTGAGGGCTCTCGCAACATTAATACCGTTTCCTCCTGCATCAAAACGGGTCTCAAACGAATGAACCTTTTCGTCGTTGACTATTCTCTGAATTTTATAAGATACGTCAAGAGCCGGATTTAATGTCAATGTTGCGATTAAGCTCAAAATTTTCCTCTGATTATATTATATTCTCAACATCATATCAGTCCTATATCTGTTTTGAAAGATATACCTGAATGCCCATCTGTTTAATCTGGTCAAGCTGGATCTCTATTGAATCAATATGGTCTTCTTCATCTTCTAAAATAGACTGAAGCAGTTCTTTAGTACCGTTGTCGCCTAATTCTGTTGCAAGTTTAATATCGTCATTATAATCTTTTATTGCCTGTTCTTCCGCAATACGGTCATTTTTAAACTGTGATTCTACATCGGCGCCTATATATAATTTTTTTAAATCAGAAACAACGGGTCTGCCTTCTAAAAACAAAATGCGCCCGATAAGTTTTTCTGCATGTTTCATTTCGTCTATCGCTCTTTTTTCAATAGATTTATGAAGTATATCGTAACCCCAATTGTCGCACATCTCCGCATGAACTATGTATTGATTGATCGCGGTTAATTCATCTGCCAACCTTGCATTTAGCTTTTCAATAACTTTGTCGTTTCCTTTCATATAGCGTCTCCTTTTTAATTTTGCTTAATAATAATTTATAATAATTTTAAATAGCCGGTTCTGCAAATTTCATTAACAGAAATTAACAGAAATTTATCTTTATATTATAGCATAAAACTTTATTTTACAAAACCTGTAAAATATGTTATTTTAAATGAATATTTATAATTTTAAATAAATGACAAAAATTTAAATAATGAAAAAGTATCTGCAGGTTATTTTTATTTCCCTCTCTTTTCTCAGTGTTGCATTGTCCATAGGTATGCATGATTTGAACTACCTTTGCAATATATCTTCGGTCGGTAATTACCGCAGCAAAATATATAACAGCAAAACATTATTTGTACAAAATTTTAGCAATATTTTAACAATTAAAAAATTGCCTTCTATTCTTATAAGTTCTCATAACCTTTCTTTAAAGCGCATCAAATTTGCTAATTGTTTGGAATGTCAAAATATACCGGCATCCCTGTTTCGTATTATCGGATATTTTCGGATAGTTTTGCTATTAGCGGCTATGCTCTATATTTTTCTTCAAACATTATTTATATTTCCTATCGTTCATCCTCCAAAATTTTCTTACCTTCATTCCATTTTCATAAATTAATCTAATTTAATTTAAATCTGTTAAAACTTAAGACTGCTATTTCGTTAGTAAAAATATATAATTTTATATAATTTTTTTCTAATATCATTTTGCTTTATGCTAAGATAAGTTAACGAAGCATAAAATTAAAATTATACAATTAATAATATGCTTAAATAATAGAGGTGTATCTGTTATGAAAAATAAACCAAATAAACTGAAATATTCTAATAAATATAAATACAAATTATGGATAATAATTTCGGCAGCCGTACTGATTGCTTTTGCAGGTTCTTTAGCGATAATAAAAAATCGGAGCTGGTTTGAGCACACAGCTAAAGCTATTAAAATAAATAAATCAGGCAATGAAACTTTTGCGCCTCAATTCACGGTTAAAAGTATTAATTATCCAGATAAAATTTTATCTCTTAAAAAATTTCGCGGACACGTAATCTTAATTAATTTTTTTGCTACGTGGTGTCCGCCATGCCGTGCTGAAATGCCCGGGATTGAAAAATTTTATAAGGCTCATAAAAATGAGGGTCTGCGTGTTATAGGGCTGTCTGTGAACAACAGCGGACCTGAAGCGGTTCGCAATTTTTTTAAACATTTTGACGGCGGACATATAACATATCCTATAGGTATGGCAAATTACGGAATAGAAAAAGCTTACGGTAAAATAAGCGAGATACCGCAATCTTTTATAATAGACAAGCAGGGCGACATTGTGGCGCATTTTACCGGCGAACTTCCGCCAGGATTTTTAAGCTACTACTTTAAGAAATATAATAAATAATAATTACAATACAATTTGGAGGTAATTTATATATGAATTCTTTTTTTGCGCCTAATGTGTCATTTTTAGTAGCATTTTTAGCGGGACTATTTTCTTTTATAAGTCCTTGCGTTTTTCCGTTAATACCATCCTATCTGTCTTATATATCAGGTTTGTCGGTTAAAGAATTGACGGGTGCTGAAGCGTCAAAGGACAAGCCTAAAATTAAATTTACGGCGGTTAAACATTCATTGATGTTTATCTTGGGATTTACGATAGTATTTGTTCTGTTAGGCGTATTTTCAAGCGCCGTAGGGAGCCTGCTTCATTCAATATGGCTTATGAGAATAGCGGGTATTTTTATAATAATTATGGGATTGTTTGTTCTGGGGGCTTTTAACAAGATAAAATTTCTGTCTTTTATGAACGCCGACGTCAATATAAATATTAAAAATAAACCGCTGGGACTTATCGGCTCCGTTCTTGTGGGCGTCGTATTCGCAGCAGCTTGGACACCGTGCATCGGACCGATACTCGCATCTATTCTTTTTATCGCTTCAACCATGCACAATACGACGGCTGGAGCAGAACTGTTGTTTGTTTACGCTATGGGGCTCGCCGTTCCTTTTTTTATAAGCTCTGTATCGTTAAATTTATTCTTATCGGCGTTTAAAAAGATAAGACCTTTTATAAAGACTATATCGGTTATAAGCGGGGTTATTTTAGTAGCCGTGGGAATATTAATATTTTTCAATTATTTATCTATAATATCTTTGTATTTCGGCAACGCTTTTCATTACAATATACCGTATAACGGATAAACCATATTTCTTGATATTATTTGGAAATGATATGAAGGTGTTCTCAACAAAAGTTCAATGGTTTCTTCTATTTTATCGATACCTGTTTTTAGGAGTACCTGCTGCATTTTAATAATTGCAGGTACTCTTTTAAAACGGAAAAACAATCCTTTAATACTTCTTTGCTATGATTAGATTTGGCAATCATAATGCATCCTTCAAATGACGCAATTATGAAATTAGCGATGGAACTTTCATTTAATTCCTGTTTAACAATCTTTTTCGTTTTCGCTATACGAATAGCTTTGTTTATATAGTCATGCCATGTTATCATTATTTCATTTGTTAAAATTGACAGGGTAGGATCTTTTGCGGATAATTCAAGGATTAAATTGCCTAAAGGGCATCCCGTTTTAGCAAGATTGTCCGCGCTATTTAAATATACATCATCGATAATGCGGCATATTCCGTCTATCGGATCATCAAACTCATAAACGCTTGACCACGCGCTCTCAAAAAAAGGCTTAATTATTTCTTCTATCACTGCTGCGGCAATATCTTTTTTTGATTTAAAATAATAATAGATACAGCCCTTAGTTGCACTGATATTATTTATAATATCCTGCAAACCCATATCTTCATAGCCTTTTTCAAGCATTAGCGCATAGGCTGCATCTATTATTTCTATTCTTTTTCTGTCTTTTAACTTAACGTCTAACGTGTTTAGCATGTTTAGTTATTCTTGTGCTGTCAGTTCAGCAAAATTTACTTTATTATTTTAGAACAAAAGTAATATATTACAGTCCGATTAAAAAGTCAACGGCTGATATCCTTCTGACATAATTTGCGCAATTGCCTGTCCGGCGTGCACTAATTCAACTTTTTTATCAATCAGAATTTTGCTGACCCCGTAGCCGTCCGCAACGGCTACGCATGCCTGCGGGATTATATTATTGCTCAAAACCTGCTCATAAGCTTCTATGATTTCCTTATCTTCTGTTTTGGCAATAAATTCTTCTCCCGGTCCGAAAAAAATCAACTTCACGTCCTCAAATGCACCGCTGTTTTTAGTTCTCCATGCAACATTTAAACCAAGCTTTACTTTGACAGGATTATCGCTGCCGGACAAAATAATAATTAATGCTTTTGCTTTTGCCATTTTAATGCCTCCTTTTAATTAAGTTATACTTCTTTTCTATTTCTAAACTTATACTATAAACTTATATCTGCCGGCTATGAAACCACTCAATATGAAATGCAAAACCTGTATATTTATTTATCAGAGTTGCAAGAAAATTACTAAAATATTATTTACAATCCCTTAAAAATATAAATGCTCTCAATATTAATAATAGACAATACCGACTGGTTTGTATTTTATTATATATACAAGCATTTGTCAATATTTATCTATACAAATGTCGGCAAATATCTGCCAATATCTATCTTTGATATCTTATTATATTTATTTATTTTTAATTTTTTGAAATTAATACTTGTTTATAAAATTAATAAAAATGTTCTCTGATTTTGCTATTTCTAAATATAATTTTTGCTATTTTTATATCTAATTTTTAAGAATAAAATAATAGCTATGAGATAATGCTTCGGACTATAGATAAATCTCTGCGTCATTATTTAAAGGAATCTTTAAGCAGTTTCAGTGCGCCATTTTCATCAACTTGCACAGGGTTGTTTAAAACTGCAAAATCCATAGTCGTAAAAGCTTCTTTTGCGATTTTTTCTAATTTATCTTCGCTCACTTTTAAGCCTTCAAGGCTTACGTTTAAATTTACATCCTTTAGCATTTTCTTAACGGTTTCAATCAATTCATAAGCCATATCACCCTCAGTTTTATTGCCTTTAATTTTGCCAAATATATGCGCTGCTCTGGCATATTTTTCTTTTGCAGTTTTATCATTGATGTTCAGTTTCATAGATTCGACGGTTAAAGCAGCTAAACCTGCTCCATGAGCAATATTTGGAAAATTACCGGATACAGGATGCTCAAGCGCATGTATTATGCCTACTCCTGCAGAATCTATCGCTAAACCTGCTAAAGCTGAAGCCGCTGCCATATCAGTCCTTGCTTTAATATTTTCAGGTTCATTATAAGCCGTAACTAAACTCTCTTTTAAAAGAGCAAATGCCTTTTCGCAATAACTGTCAGCGATTGGATTGCTTATTCTCCCTGTATACGCTTCTAACGAATGAACAAAAACATCAAAACCGGTCGTCGCCGTAACATATGCAGGCATTGATTGCATAATAACCGGGTCAATAATAGCTTCTTTCGGGTACATACATTCATATCCAAATCCTGGCTTTTCCCCTGTTTTTGCATTGGTCATAACTGAAAATCTGTTTACCTCCGACCCTGTTCCAGAGGTAGAAACTATCGTTATAACAGGCAGAGCGCTTTCCGGCTCAATTTTTAGATATTCCCAGACGCTTCTGTCTCCCTTTGCAGCTACTGCAATAGCTTTAGCTGAATCAAGCGCGCTTCCGCCGCCTAAACCTATAATTAAATCTATATGATTTGTTCTGGCTATTGCCGCTGCAGCATCTATTTCACTGACTGTCGGGTTTGGTGTAATATCTGAAAATACAATTGAACGTACATCCGATTTTTGCAAAATATCAATAAGTTTGTCAAGTACGCCGGATTTATGCATTGACGATTTTCCGGTTACAATTAGCGCATTCTTACCATATTTTCTGGACATTTTACCCGCATCCTGCAATGAATTAACTCCGAAATTAATTCTCACCGGATTAAAAAATCTAAAAGAGAAAGACATAGCATTACCTCCATAATGATAACAATAATAATTGATTAAATTACATTTATTTACCTAAATAGTCAAAAAAAGTGAAATTTGTGCTATAATTATATTAAAAGTATGTGAATATTTTATTTTGTTAAAGTTTATTCATATTTTTATTCCTATATATTTGTATATTTTACCATTTTATCGGATAAATTTCAGGAAATTAATATTTAATTTATATTTATTTAAATTTTTTTACGCATAACGAAAACATCATTGCGGTAAGCAGCTTTAAATAGCAAATTTAGTTTTTTCAATTAATAACCTTTTCATATTTTTTTGAAATGAGGGCATATATATGATTAATAATGAAATCACAAAAAATCCCGGTTCAGAAAGTTTAAAATCTGATGCTGTTCAAAACATAAAAGGTTTAACATCCGAAGAAGCAGAAAAATTATTAAAACAATACGGATTAAATGCGATAAAGGAACAAAAAAAAGGTGCTTTACTTATTTTTATTTCTAAATTTTGGGGTCCTGTTTCGTGGATGCTTGAATTTACATTTATAATAGAATTAATTTTAGGCAAATATGCGGAAGCATATATTATTATAGGTTTAATTTTATTTAATGCCATTATTGCCTTTACTCAAGAAAACAAAGCAAATGAGGCATTAGAGCTGTTGAAACAGCAGCTTAAAATTATTACAAGAGTTTTAAGGGACGATAAATGGATAAAATTACCTGCGGAGCAGTTAGTACCGGGAGATGTTATTCATATAAGAATGGGTGATTTAGTACCTGCAGATACGGAAATAATATCAGGCAATGTTATGGTTGACCAATCTTCTCTGACAGGAGAATCTCAGCCTGTCGATCGTGACCCGGGCGGGACTATTTATTCCGGCTCGGTAATTAAAAGAGGGGAAGCAACCTGCAAAGTTATAGCAACCGGCGCAAACAGCTATTTTGGTAAAACAGCGGAACTCATTAAATCTGCTAAAACCAAAGGCCATTTAGAAGAACTCATTATGAAAATCGTAAGGTACTTTATTATGATTGACGGTATCTTAGTGGGAGCAATTTTAATTTATGCTTTTATATATAAATTAAATTTTGGCGAAATTTTACCTTTTGCTTTAATTTTACTCGTTGCTTCTATCCCTGTTGCCCTTCCAGTCACATTTACTTTGGCAACAGCGCTTGCATCGTTGGAATTATCTAAAAAAGGTATCCTTGTGACTCATCTTTCCGCTATCGAAGATATTGCTTCAATGGAAGAATTATGCAGCGATAAAACCGGCACTTTGACGGCAAATACTCTTACGCTTTCAGCTTTTAAATCTTTTCAACCATTCAGCGATAATGAACTTTTTTCTTATGCGATGGCGGCATCTGATGAATCAGACCAGGACCCGATAGATATGTCTATAATTTCTTATATTAAAAATAATAAAATTAAAATTATAGAATTAGGCAAAAAATTAAAATTTATACCTTTCGACCCTCAGACTAAGAGGTCTGAATCAATTATCGAAAAACTTAATGATACACAAAAAATCAGGGTAGTAAAAGGTTCGCCCATTGTAATATCGCAAATAGCTCATAATTCAGAATTAATTTCTAAAGAATCTAAAAATTTTGAAGCAAACGGTTTTCGTGTGCTTGCCGTGGCTATGGGCAATGAAAATGATGAAAAATTAACTCTCGTAGGTCTTTTGGGTTTGTCTGATCCGCCGAGAGAAGATTCGAAACAACTATTGCAGGAACTTAAAGATCTTGGTGTTAGAGTAAGAATGGTAACCGGCGATACCGAACTGACGGCAAAAACAATTGCCGCTAAAATAGGACTCGGACAAAATATATGCAAACGGGAAAGTTTCAAAAATCCTTCCGGCTGCGATGTTTTTGCCGGTGTCTTCCCTGAAGACAAGTTTCATTTGGTTCAGGGATTACAAAAACTTAAAAAAATAACCGGTATGACGGGCGACGGAGTGAACGATGCGCCTGCCCTAAAACAGGCAGAAGTCGGCATTGCCGTGTCAAATGCAACAGACGTTGCAAAAGCGTCTGCAAGCTTAATTTTAACAAAGCCCGGACTGGAAAATATAGTAGATGCCGTAAAAGACGGCAGAATGGTTTATCAGAGAATGCTGACTTATACTTTAAATAAAATATCTAAAACGTTTCAGGTTGCTTTTTTTCTAAGTCTTGGTTTATTAATTTTTGGAGTATTTGTAACAACCCCGACTCTCATACTGATTCTAATATTTGCAAATGATTTTGTAACAATGTCGTTGGCAGAAGATAACGTTATATATTCAAATAAACCTGATAAATGGCATATCAAACTGATTGTAACCGCTTCGCTGATTATCGCAGGTGCGTGGCTTATTTATTCATTCTTAGTATATATTATAGGTGCAGATGTTTTGAATTTATCTCTACCAAAGATTCAAACCCTGGTCTTTCTTGCACTTGTATTCAGCGGTCAGGCAACGGTTTATCTGGTTAGAGAAAGAAGGCATTTTTATAAATCCCGTCCCGGCACTTATTTGATGCTCGCTACATTGGGTGATTTAATCGCGGTTACACTTATGGCATATTTCGGTATCTTAATGGCGCCTATTTCTCTAATATACATCGCAAGCCTGTTGTTTGGCACATTCATTTATATGGTTATATTAGATTTTATAAAATTTCCGCTGATGAAAAAATTAATAAGCTGATGACTCTGATTATTTAACCTAACTTTACAATAATTACTTGCACCATATTGATATTATTATATTTATGGGCATAAAAATGCCTACGGGGACTACAAAATAAAAAATAAGATATTATAATATCAAAGGGTTATAATTAATTTTAGAATAATAAAAGTGGTGATAAATAATTACATATTACATAATTAATTGCATATATTAAAAATAAAAAAGCTGCCGTTCATAAAGTTATGAACGGCAGCTTAAAACAAAATGTTGAAACTCAATAATAGTTTGTACTTAGCTTTTTAGATATATTTATGTATCAACTTATTTTAAAATTATTGCTTTGAACGGATTTGCATAAAATAAAATAAATGTAATTAATAGCGCGTACAAAGCTAACGATTCCATGATTGCCATACCGGTAATCATCCATACGATAAGTTTCTTTTCCATTGCAGGATTTCTTCCCATAGATTCCAATGCTCCTCTGACTGCGCTTCCCATACCTACGCCTGCTCCAATAACACCTAAACCTATAGCCAAACCTCCACCAAGAGCAGACAGCCCAAAAAATAAACTTTTAGACATGATATCCCCATGTGAAGAAACAACCGCATGAACTGCGGATACCGTAGTGCTACCTGCTATATTTGCCGCAAAAACCTTTGCGCTTTCAAACATTACAAGTGCGAAAGCGACTAAAACAGAAAAAGCTTTAAACATTTCTCCTCCAATACAATATTATTTTTAAATTAATTTATTAAGTTATATATATTAAGCTATAAAACGCTAAACCTCTTCCATCTCATCCGATTCTAAAGAAAGCGCTATATAAATTATTGCTAAAAGATAAAAAACAAAAGCCTGCATGAAATCTGTAAAAATTTGCATATACATCATTATAGCCGGAACTACCCATGGAAGCAAAAATAATAAAACCGTCACCATAAATTCTTCGGCAAATATATTAGCAAATAGTCGCAGCGCGTGCGAAAAGGGTCTTGAAAGCGCCGACATAACTTCTATTATTATCATAATAGGCGCTAAAACTATTAACGGACCTAAAAATTTTTTCAGATATTTAAAACCGTGCTTTTTTGCGCCCATAAAATGAGATAACACAAATACTATCAACGCTAATGTAGCAGTAGTATCAATTGTTGCCGTAGGAGAAGTAAACCCGGGAATACTGCCGAGCAGATTAGAAAATAAAATAAAAATAGCAAATGAAGCAATCAGCGGCAAATACATTGCGCCTTCATCGCCGATTATTTCTCTAAGAAAATATTCCGTCATGATAATGATAAGTTCAAAAAAACTTTGAACGGCGCCGGGAACGACTTTCATGCTTTTTCCAACAATGAAAGCAACTGAAAGAATTATAATCATTACAATAACAGTCATAGTCCAGTAAATAGGTATTCCCGGAATATTAATCAGAATTGGCGCTTTTAACATATATTGAACCTCATAATTTGCTAACTATATAATTATTTATATATTTAATTCACACAATTTGTTATATTATGCAGCAATATTATATATAGCTATATAATACATATAATAAATAAATGATAAATATTTTTATTTAAGCTATCTATCCATTTTTTGTCATTCTTTAGTTTAGCCATTCTTTAGTCGTTATTAATCAGATGCAAAACCAATGCTAAAAAAACCGACAAAGGCATTATAGTGAAGCCTATAGAAACTCCAATATAATTATAATTAATCAATTTATATGTTATTATAAAAAAAAAAGTTATTAAGAGCAAGTTTTTTATTAAATTAATAATGAGCATAGCAGGATTTAAATTTTTCTTTTCAATATGTTTAGAAACATATAAACCCATATCTGCATAAAAAACAAAAGCTATTAGCAATCCGATAAATATATTTAGTATAAAATTTAAATTTTTAATTGAAACTGCTATAAATAAACTAATTATAAAAAAAATTATTATACCGACCAGGAAAGGAGTATTTATTAGCGATGCTATTTTTTTATAATTTTCATATTTTTGTGTTAAGTTCTTTTTTAATTTGTTTATAAATTTCATAAATTCCAGCAATGAATCCGATTAAAGTGAAAATAATTACAAATAGATAAACATACCCTGTATATTTATCTAAATAGTATCCTATGGCAAATCCTATAACGGAAGAAATTATAACGTTTAAACCTAATGAACTCATTCTGGTTATTTGTTTTATAAACTGTTTATCCATTTATTATATTCCTATTATTTTCTATTAACAGATATTTTGCCTATCTCTTTATCCAGACAAATTATTAAAAAATAGGCATTTACTTTATTTTAAGTAAATGCCTATTTTGATTTTGAATCAAAGGAATAAACAACGATTTAAACAGCGAAACATAACTGTTAAATAATCATGCCGCATACATTTTACCATGCACGCAATATTTAAACTATGCATTCCTATATTTAGATTTTTATTTTAGCGAATCTATATATGTTGCTACAGTTTTCAATTGTGCCGGATTCAAATGATGGTCTGGCATTATCGATGACGGGTCATGAACTCTTGGCGTCTGGATTTGCACCTCAATCCAGTGCACACTATGGCCCCTGCTGCCTTCCTGCGATAAATTAGGTCCAACCGCACCGCCTTTACCGTCTATTGTATGACATCCTAAGCATCCTTGAGCATCAATGATTTTCATTGCAGCGGTTTTTAAAACAGCTCCGTTTGACACTGACGCAACTTTCACGGCAGCCTTTGCTTTAGACGCTGCTTTTACTTTTTTTGTTGATTTCTTAGCCTTTGCCGTTGTCGATGAAGCAGGTTTGCCCCATGGCAAAGATGCTGGCGGAGTCCATTTTTTATGTTCTTTCTCAAGATGCTGATTATAAGCAATAATGTTTAAAGAATCTAAATAATGCACGACTTCCTTAGCTTCTGCCAACGTAATAGGACAGCCGTTTACTATTCTCATCTGGTGTTCAACAAGATGCTTAAACGGACCGTATGCCTTGCCGTTATATCGTTCAACCCTGTTCAAGGTATGACATATTACGCACTTATCGTGCAATATTCCATATCCTTTTTTTACCGGCCATGGATATACAACTGGAGCAACGTATTTCGTTCCGTTAAGATTCATCGTCTGATAAATTATTCTGTCTTTGCCTCTAGCCATTATCTTCATATAGCCCATAAGCGGAACGTTAAAGGCGACTAATAATCCGCCTGCAATAAGGAACAATTGCGGTATTTTTGAAATAGTTCCGAACTTAAAATTTGGCGTTAAATCTTTAAGATAATAACCTAAAGTCATAAATCCTGTTATGAATAATCCTGCAAGGGCTAAATATTTAACCGGCTGCATATTACCTAAAACACCTATAGAAAGAGGCAGAGCTCCAAATCCCAATGCAACAATAGCGACTATAATAAAAAAACCAATCAAACCTACTGATACGGTGGGCTTGCTCTTGTCTCTTCCGTTTATTAATTTCCACAGCATATAAATAAAGTTCAGAATCAATGCTCCTCCGAACGATTCTAAGAAATCGTACATTATCCACTGATATTTCCCAAGCATAATTCTGTTAAATCCATGACTGGAAGTAGCTCTATAATGTTTAAACCATCCAAAATAGACAATAGGATATGCTACCAAAAACATTACGGTTATTATGCTTGCGAAAGAACCCATCCAATCGTAAAATTCTTTGTCTTCTTTCTTAGAAGAAAGGATATATCTAATTGCTGCATAAATTGCAAGAACTGCAGCGGATAGCGCAAAAAGCTGAATATTTTTTTCGATAGACAGCAGTATTGACATTGGTGTTCTTATGGCAGTTTTAGGCGTAGGACCCATTGTGTAACTTTCAGTGATTGTATAAAAAACGTCCGAAGCGTATCCTGCAACGAATGCCAATATTCCTATAAAAATATTCCAGCCCTGTTTGCCTTGCTGCGGGTTAGAATTAAAACCCGCATAGTATATTGCTCCCAAAACTAAAAACAGCAGCAGAAAATCCATTGAGTATCCTATAACTCCAGGCTGCAATTTGCTCATAAGTATCCAAAAATTTGGTATACCGTTTCTAAGCATGCTTAAGAAATAGAAATAAACAATCGTCTGTATTGTACCAATTATCAACGATACAAGTATTAACGGCTTTGCAAGCCTGAAATACCTGTCGTTTTTTTTAAATATCCCTATGTAGTGAGATATAAATGCGATTGCCATAAATCCTAATGCCAATCGATTTATAAATAGGTTTAATATATCTACTGTTCCTAAATTCATCTTGATTTGCTCCTCTTAAGTATATAATTGTTATTAGCAACTCAGCAATTAATATTTAATAATAAATTGCCACTCAGGCTATTGCTGTTCACGGCAAAATTAATTATCTACGCCTGAGTGTCCATTATTAAATATAAATTAAACGGTTGCCGGCGCTTTCGGTTCCCCGCCTATTAATGTTAAATAAACTAACAAAAGTAGAAAGAGTATTCCCAAGACAGTTGCCGCCGGTCTTTTAAACGGACTTCTTTCCTTTGTTCTGTCAATAAACGGAAGAAGAAATAATATTCCAAAACCGATTGAAGGAATTAGGAACGTTGAAAATATAATAAGTCCGTGCCCCGGAAAGTATTTCAGTATTTCTTCGTTTGCCAAGAAATACCAGTCTGCTTCAGGAGCAAAGTTGAGTGCCAAAGGTCTGTACATAGGACCGATAGGCGCGCCGACATATACCGCCAATATATAAATAACCGCAAATACAACTAATGATACAATCATGTCTTTATAAAACTGATCCGGAAAAAAAGGGACCGTTCCATCCGGTTTCAGCCATCTTTTTTCATCATCTTCGCTTATTTTGCTATTTTTGTATTCTAATGCCATACCCTGATGACCGGTTTTTCTTATTAAGAATAAGTGTATCGGAATAAACATTATTACCACAATAGGCAATAGCCACACGTGAACGGCAAAGATATGCTGCATAGTCAAAACGCTTGTCTCGGTGCCGCCTCTAGCAATTTCTCTTATAAAACCTCCGATAAACGGAGTATGAGAAGCAACATTTGTAAGAACGTTTATCGTCCACCATGAGTTCTCGTTACCGACAAGCATATAACCTGTCAAACCCAAGACAACAACCACGGAAAATAGTACCATACCTGCAATCCATTGCATTTCTCTTGGTTTTTTATAGGCTCCGGAAAAGTATACCCTTGCCATGTGTATGAGTATAACAAATATCATGGTAAAGGCGCCCCAGAGATGAATACCTAACAATATATTTCCAAAAACAACGTGATGCTTCAGAAAATATGTGGCATTTCTTGCTATCGGAAAATAAGGAACATAATAAAACAGCAAAAATATGCCCGTCACTACCTGAACGGTAAAAAGAAAAGCAAGCAGGCTTCCTAAGGTATATGCCCAGCCTCCGCGTCTCGGTATTCTTTCACCGTTAAATTCTTCTATAACTTTAGTAAGACCGATTCGTTCATCGAACCAGTTCTGAATTTGTTTAAACATCAGATCCCCCTGTCTTTTGGATTGTCTTTGAACTTATTTTGAATGTAAACAGTATCCTTATCTTTGCCAAATTTATGAACCCATTGATAAAGAGGTCTTGGCGGAGGTCCGCCGACTACCTGCCCTGTTGCGTTAAACATGCCTCCATGGCAAGGGCATAAAAATTTTTGTCTTGCGGCTATCCAGTGTAAGGGACATCCTAAATGCGTGCATTGATTAGAAAAGAACAGCAAATCGCCGTTAACCTGCTTTACGATAACTACCTGTCTCGGCAAAGTATTAACGGACCAGCCTTCTTTAACTCTAAAATAAACTGGAACAAACTTCGGGTTTAACGGTTTTAAATTTAAATCACTAATTTTGCCAAGTTTTGTCCAGACAATGTCTCTTTTTCTGAACAATGGATTTAAGACTGCACCAAGAATAGGAACCGCTAATGCGATACCGATAACTGTTGAAATCAATCCAATGACAACCATCATAAAAGTTCGCCTCGAAGGCGATTCTTCCGAGCTTTTTGCCATTTTTTACCCCCCTTTAGTTTAAATATTATGAATTTAAAAATAATTAATCTGAAAAATTAATCTTGTAGGTATTTATATTAATCGTGTAATAAATTTCATTACAAGATTTATTTTTTATCACTATCTCAGTCTAAAGTCAATACTTTTTTATAATTATATTTCAGATAATATCGTTCTATATATAGTATTTATGCGTTGTTGATGCCTATTTCATTTTTTAAATATTTTCCTGTTAATGAATCTTCATTTAATACTATTTCGCAAGGACTGCCTTCTGCTACGACAAAACCTCCGCCGTCTCCGCCCTCAGGTCCCACGTCGATTACATAATCGGCACATTTTATCACATCCATATTGTGTTCGATGACTACAACGGTGTTTCCGGAGTCTACTAATAGATTAATAATTTTTAATAACTTTTTTATATCTTCAAAGTGCAGCCCCGTCGTGGGCTCGTCTAATATATAAAGTGTTTTGAACTCATTAGGTCTGGACAATTCTTTTGATAATTTTATTCTTTGAGCTTCTCCTCCGGAAAGGGTAGTCGCAAGCTGCCCTAAAGTTATATAATCAAGTCCTACGTCTATTAAAAATTTTATCTTATGCGCTAATGACGGTATGCTTCCGAAAAAATCGTATGCTTCTTTAAAAGTCATATTTAAAACATCGTAAATATTTTTATCTTTATATTTGACTTCCAGCGTTTGACTATTATATCGTTTTCCTTTGCAAACATCGCAGGTAACATACACATCCGGCATAAAAAGCATCTCAATTTTTTTAACTCCGTCACCGGCGCAAGCTTCGCATCTGCCTCCCTTGACATTAAAACTGAATCTCCCTGGCTGGTAACCCCTTATTTTAGATTCTTTCGTCTCTGAAAACAGGGTTCTTATGACCGTAAAAATACCTGTATAGGTTGCGGGATTAGACCTAGGAGTTCTTCCGATAGGGGATTGGTCAATATCTATTACTCTTTCAATCAAATTTATATTTTCAATCAAATCGACATCAAATTTTGAAAAATCTTTTATTCCGTTTTTATAGCCGGATACTGCTTCGTATAACGTGTCAATAACAAGAGTACTTTTGCCTGAACCGGAAACGCCAGTGACGCAGACTAAATTGCCTAAAGGAATTGCAACATCTATGTTTTTTAAATTATTTTTTTTAGCCCCTATAATTTTTATAAAACCTTTATCTTGAGGTCTTCTTCTTGCCGGAATATCTATTTTTAATTTTTTAGTTAGATATCTTCCGGTCAAAGAATCCGGATTATGCATTATTTCTTCAGGAGTCCCTGCAGCAACAACAAATCCTCCGTTTTTACCGGCTCCCGGACCCATATCTATAATATAATCGGATTTCAGCATGGTCAGTTCGTCATGTTCTACAACTATCAGACTATTGCCTTTATCTCTCAAATCAAATATAGTCTTTAAAAGCCTTTCGTTGTCCCGCATATGAAGACCTATACTTGGTTCGTCTAAAATATATAGAACACCTGTAAGTCCGGAACCTATCTGCGTTGCCAACCTTATTCTTTGAGATTCGCCGCCTGAAAGAGTGGAGGCTGACCTTGAAAGAGTAAGATAGTCCAATCCTACATTTACGAGAAAAGATAATCTTTCAGTAATTTCTTTAATGATTCTGTCGGCTATATCCAGTTCATATTCATTGAGATTAATATTCTTAAAAAAATGCAGCGCATCTTTTATGCTTAAATTTGTAATATCAACTATCGATAAATTATTTATTTTATAACTTAAGGATTCTCTTTTCAGCCTGAACCCGCTGCATTCGGGACAGGGCTTTTCGCTCATGAATTTATATGGGTCTATAATATAATTGACGGAATTATTATTTAGACTCTTTTTAAGCATAGGAATAACCCCTTCCCATTCTTTTAAATTAAAACTTTGCTTGTCTGAATGTTCATCGTAAAACTCGATTTTTTCGCCGTTTGAGCCATACAAAATAATTTGTTGTATATTTTCTTCAAGATTTTCATAAGGCGTATTCGGATTGAACTTATAATGCAGAGCTAAACTATTTACAATATGATTTCTGTAAACAGGACTTGAATTTTTTAGTATGGCTATAGCGCCGTCTTTTAACGACAGCTTTTTATCCGGAATTATCAGGTCTTCATCAAAAAATGTTTTATAGCCCAATCCTCCGCAAGAAGGGCATGCTCCTGCAGGACTGTTAAAAGAAAACATCGCAGGTTCCGGTTTCCCGTAATTGATCCCGCAATCTAAACATACGGAATGTTCGCTCAAAAATATATCCGTTTCTTTTTCATCTTCTGCTATAAATTTTAGTTTTAATGTACCGAGAGATAATTTTAATGCAATTTCTATAGAATTATATAATCTTTGTTTGATTTCTTTTTTTATAACAAGCCTGTCTATGACAACGTCAATATCGTGTTTTTTATTTTTATCTAAAATAATATCGTCTTCTAAGCTATGCTGCACGTTATCGGCGTAAATTCTTGAAAATCCGTGCTTTAAATATTCTTCAAATTTTGTTTTAAATTCGCCTTTGCGTCCTATAACTACCGGAGATAAAACTATCAATCTGCCGCCGAGCTTCCCATAGTCAAAAATAACATCTATCATCTGGTCTATAGTTTGCGGTTCAATTTTTTTGCCGCATTTATAGCAATAAGGCGTCCCTATTCTTGCGAAAAGCACCCTTAAATAATCATATAAATCTGTTATTGTGCCGACTGTAGAGCGGGGATTCTTACTGACTGATTTCTGTTCAATGGAGATAGTAGGAGATAAACCTTCAATTGAATCAACATCGGGTTTATCCATCTGTTCCATAAATTGCCGCGCATAAGAAGATAAAGATTCTAAATATCTTCGCTGTCCTTCGGCAAATATTGTGTCAAAGGCAAGGCTTGATTTTCCTGACCCTGATAAGCCGGTTATAACAACAAGTTTATCTTTGGGAATTTCTAAATTTATATTTTTTAAATTATGCTGCCTTGCGCCTTTTATTATTATTTTTCTTTCCATTTTAATCTGTTATCCGCAATTTTAGAAGCAAGCAATATTGAATAGATTATACTTCTTGCGTCCGCAATATTTTTTCCTGCGATATCGTAAGCAGTTCCGTGCACTGGTGAAGTTCTGACGATAGGCAGCCCAACCGTTACATTGGCTCCGTAATTGAATGATAAAAGTTTAAAAGGGATCAATGCCTGGTCATGATACATAGATACCACAATATCAAAATCTTTATATCTTTTTGCATAAAAACTGTCGGAAGGAAAAGGACCTGCTATATTAAAATTATTTCGTTTAAATTCAGCAATGACGGGACTGATTATATTAATTTCTTCTTTTCCGATTTCTCCATTTTCTCCTGCATGAGGATTTAGCCCAAGAACTGCAATATGCGGATTATTTATACCAAAATCAATTCTAAGCGATCTGTAAGATATATTAATAATTTTTTCTAACAAATTTTCAGTTATTTTCTGCGAAACAAATTTTAAGGGTATATGAATAGTAGCAAGTATGGTTATCAATTCTTTTGAATAAAAAAGCATTGCATAATTTTCTTCGGAAGTAAGGTGAGCCAAAAGCTCCGTATGAGCATGAAACATTGCTCCGCCTTTGAACATCATATTTTTGTTGATAGGCGCCGTAGCGATGCCCTTTATCTTGTCCGACTTAGCAAATTCAACCGCCTTTAATATAAATTTTTCAGTATCTTTAGCATAATTATAATTTTCAACCCCGAAACTGACTGATTTATATGACTCATCTGAACAATTAATAACGTTGATACAATCATTTCTATAATATTTTAAAGCGTCTTCTTCGCTATTTATGACATCCGGACTGATAGAATTAATTTTAAATTTTGATTTAACAACATAACTGTTAACAAAATCTATATATGCTGCCGAACCAAAAATTACGGGCATAATAATCCTGTTATTTTTTTCTATAAAATATTTGCACGACAAAATAGAGATTTCCGGTCCTATCCCGCCGGGGTCTCCCATAGTTATGCCGATAATATTATTTTTTTTCAACGGCATTTTTCTTAAGTTTTATATTTATCACTTTTAATTTAATTAGTTTTGGATAAAATCAAGAAACCAAAAGAAGCTTAATAAAAGAATTTTTTCTGGCTTTTTTTACAAGTTTAGATAAATATTTATCTGTTTTAATTTTTTCCAGCAGCATAAATATTCTTGATTTAACCTGCCTGAAAGACTTATATGAGCCATATTTTTTACCTACAGACTTAAGCAGTGTATAACCGAATTTTGACGGAATTATTTTGCTTATCTGCCCTACTTTTAATTTGAACGCTGCCGAGGAAAAAGCCGGCGACAATTTGTCTTTATAAACATAACCTATTCTTCCGCCATTTTTTTCGGAAGGATCGTCCGAATATTTTGATGCAAGCGATGAAAAGCTTATAGCCCCTTTAATGGCGATATTTCTGATATGAAGCATTTTATGATATATTTTTTCTCTCAATATTTTACTTGCATCTGTAGGAACTGAAATGAATATAAGTTTCAAGTCTTCCTCTTCCCTGCCTCTGAATTCTTCAATATTTTTCTTGTAGTAGTTGAGAAGCATTGCATTAGTAATATTCATTTTACTGCCGTATATTTTTCTCAAGAGACTGAACTGCATAAAATGTTTCTCAAGCTGTTTTTTGTACTCATGAAAACTAATTCCTTTAGTTTTCAGCATTTTTTTAAATTCAGGCACCGTCATATTATTTGATTTCGCAACAGCTTGAATATAAGCATCAATTTTTTTAGGCGGTATGTAAAGAGCGGCTTTTTGTTCTTCCTGCTTTATAAGCATTTTATCGACCAAAAAATTAATAATTTTTTTTGTCTGCGTCATTATTCGTTCATCATTGCTGTTAAATATACCGTTTGACGCGTCTTTTTGCATCTGTTCGTAATTCTCAAACGCCGGTTTGTTAAATTTAGCAAAATCATATAACGTGATAGGAGTTTTGTTAACAACCGCCAGCACTTGATCTGCTATAATTGCGTGAGCGTTCAGTATGGGCAAAAAGATATAAACCGACAAAAATACAATAAGAGACGCGGTAAAAATGCGTCTCTTATTGCTGTTATAACTTGACTTAACTTTTTTACTCATATTTTATTATTTCCCGTATTAAATTTGGAACACGTTAATACATATACATAAAAAACAATAATTATTAATAACTATCAAATATTATTTTTTAGAAGGCGTTGAAGCCAATGGTTTAAATTGATTTAAGGCTGCTAAATTTTTATAATAATATGTAACTTTGGAAGCTTTTTTAACCTTGTTAAGGTAATTTTTAAACAATTTTTGTCCTTCTTTTTCTTTCATAATCATAATGATTTGATCTTTTATTTTAGAAAACGGTTTTGGCTTACCTGATAAAATATTATTGAGCCTGACGATATCAAAATTTTTGCCTACAGGTACTATATTGGAATAACCGCCTATTTTAGGTATGCTGAATGCAGCCTGATTAAACGAAGGCGTCGTCTCCCCGAATTTTATCCAGCCGAGAGCTCCTCCGCTTTTTGCATTTGGAGCCGCAGAATATTGTTTTGCTAATTTTGGGAAAGAGACCCCTTTTTGCAAATTTGCATATACTTTTTTTGCGGCAGCTAATGAACTAAGTTGAATATAGCTTACATTAATTTTAGACGGCAAATTAAATGTATTAAGATGTTTTTTATAAAAATTCTTAGCAGCCTGATCGGTAATTACCAATTTTTTTTGCACTTTTTCATTTAACAAAAGCTGCACAAGCAAACCTTTTTTAAAATCAGACAGCTGCATTTTATATGCCTTTGATTTATTAAGTCCGTCTTTAATTGCTCTATCTGCCAAAATTTGCCTTTCAACCATACTTTTAAGAAATCGCTTTTGTCCTTGCGGCGTTGATACAAATGACGTAACAGAAGGAGGCAATTTTGCAATCTCTGCTTTAAATTCATTGAGCGTTATCGGTTTACCGTTTACTGTTGCTAAAACCTTCGACGAAGGAGCAGGTTTTTTTGCGCACCCGTAAAGTCCGAAAGATATTGCAAATAAAAATAAACTAAATACAATAATTTTTGAAAATCTTTTAGTTAATTCTGATTTTTTTGACAAATTGACTTTGCCGTTTTTCTTCCCGAAATACATTTAGTTTCTCCTGAAATAATTTAAATTTTTTAATAATTACACAGTTATAAGCACTGTAAATAATAGACATATATTTTACTTTAAATATTAACATAGCGGTCTATTTCTTGCAAGATAAATATAATAGCGCCGATATCAGGGGTATGGTTAGCAATTGCGTTATAACTATTATCTTTTAAATCATTTTTGTTTTTTTTCATCTTTATCTTTAGTTTATATTCAGAAATAAAATTAATCATATATTTGGACAATATTTCTTTGTCGTTAACAAAACTTATCAATGCTTTCGCAAATTCTACATTTCCATCGTTTAAATCATTTGATGTTTGTATATCGGAAAATTCAGGAATATAAGTTTCAGGGCGTAATTCGTCACGGCTGTCGTAAAATCTACCGCGGCATTCTCCGCGTTCGAGTCTAAAATCTTCGCCGTTTTTATTATTTTCATCTGAATGGTTATAAAATTCTATATCAAATCCTTCTTTATGTATATCGATAAATTTTACTTTTATTTTTCTCATATAGACTTTTAGCTTAGAAACATTTATTAAATTGTCAACTTCTTCAGGGTATCTTCCAAATCTATCTATTAATTCTTCTTCTATACTGCAAACTTCCTCAATGCTGCCGCAGGTTGACAGCCTGCGGTAAAAACTTAATTTTATCTTGCTGTCTTTTATATAACCGTCTGGAATATACATATTAAGATTAGCCTTAACTTCCGGGAATATTTCTAAAGGAAGAACCTTGCCTTCTATTTTTTTAATCTCGTCTTTAAGCATTTGCATACACATTTCTAAGCCTATAGAATTTATATTGCCGGATTGGGCTCCGCCTAAAATATTGCCTGCGCCCCTTATTTCTAAATCTGCCATAGCCAATCTGAAACCGGAGCCTAAATCATTATATTCCATTATAGCGGCAATCCTTTTATTCTGCTCTTTGGTTAACTCTTCGGAATTGGTTAGCAGCACGCAATAAGCCTGCAAATATGACCTGCCGACTCTGCCTCTTAATTGATACAACTGGCTTAAACCTAAACCTTCAGCATTATTTATAATAATAGTATTTACATTTGGGTTGTCGAGACCGGATTCAATTATAGATGTACTGAGCAGCATATCGTATTCCTTATGATAAAATTTATGCATTATTTCTTCAAGGCTGCCGGCATCAAGCCTGCCGTGAGCAACGCCAATTCTTATATCAGGCATGAACTTGCTAAATTTATTCAGCAAGGATTCAAGATGCGCTATTCTGTTATCTATGAAATAAACCTGCCCTCCCCTCATTATTTCTCTATAAATATATTCTTTTATTAGAGTTTCGTTGTACAACGAAATGACAGTGTGTATATTTTTTCTGCCTATAGGCGCCGTATTAAGAATACTTATGTCTCTTATGCCGGACACCGACAGATAAAGAGTTCTCGGTATGGGGGTCGCGCTCAAAGCAAGTACGTCAATGGAAGATTTTAATTTTTTTAATTTTTCTTTTTGGAAAGCTCCAAATTTTTGTTCTTCGTCGATTACTAAAAGTCCCGGGTCTTTGAGTTTTATTTTATCCGATAATAGTTTGTGCGTTCCTATTATTATATCAATTTTGCCGCTTTCTATTAATTTTACCGTTTCTTTTTCTTTCTTTGCAGACATAAATCTGGATAAATAAGCAATTTTAATCGGATATTTTTCAAAACGTTTTGTAAAATTAGTGAAATGCTGTTCGACTAATAAAGTCGTAGGAGCTAAAAATACTACCTGCTTCCCGTCCATCGCAGCTTTAAAAGCGGCTCGTATCGCAACTTCCGTTTTGCCGTAACCGACATCTCCGCAAACTAATCTGTCCATAGGTTTATTAGATTCCATATCTGCAAGAACATCTTTTATTGCTTTAATCTGGTCTTCTGTTTCCTCATATTCAAAATTTTCTTCAAACTCCCTGTAAGATTCATCTTCTTTTGAAAAAGCAAATCCCTGTTCCGATTTTCTTTTAGCATATAATTCAATAAGGTCTTTAGCTATCTCTTCGATTTTTTCTTTAGCTTTTTTCTTCGATTTTTCCCATGTTCTGGTTCCTAATTTATTTAATTCAGGTTCCGATTCTCCTGAATTTATATATTTATGTATGAGATATATTTTTTCGGAAGGAACATATACTTTGTCGCCTCCGGCATAAATAATTTCAAAATAATCGGCGGTCAAATTTCCCGATGTGATTGTTTTTATTCCTGTAAATTTCCCTATGCCATGATTAACATGAACTACAAAATCGCCGGGATTTAGCTCTCTGATATTTTCAAAGAAATCTGCGTTATTTATTTCTTTTTTAAATTCATTCTCGTCAATAATATCCTTGCGTTTTTCAGACGGATGCTGTTCCGGTGAAATGAGAAATTTACGTTTTTTAGAAAAAAAATCATCAGAATAATAATCTAATTTATAGTAATTTTTTGCAGAGCGTATATAACTTCCATCTGTATTTAAATTAAAATAAAAAATATCATTATTATATTTTTTTAATAAATTATTAAGCTGATTTTCAAGAACGTCAATTTCGCTATTACAACCTGTGGCGGCATTTACCGTAAAATTTAGTTCATCCTGATTTGCTGGATCATTGTTATTGATACGCCGGCTATTATTCCTGTCAATAATATTTATTACTTCATTTATGTTTCCTTTATTATTATTTAAATCAGATTCTTCAGCAAAAATTAGCGGTTTTTCAATAAGCTCAAGTATATTTAATTTTTTTTTCAGTACATTGTCTTTTAACGGGAATATTATATAGTTATCTATTTTATGAATACTTCTTTGACTGTTTATGTCAAAATATCTTATATCCTGAACTTCGTCGTCAAAAAAATCAATTCTTACAGGGCTATCGGTTTCGCCTCCGTATATATCTATTAATTCTCCCCTGACAGAAAATTGAAACGGGTCCTGAATATACTCTGTTTTCTCATATCCGAAAGCTAATAATGCATCAATTAAATTATTTCTGTCTAAAATATGTCCTTTTTTTACTTTTATAATCGTCTCGTCAATATCAAGCAGGGAAGGAACATTGCTTAAAAATGATTGATAGGTGAGTATTAAACTGACGGCAATATTAGCATCTTTGTTTGATTCGCTATTCAGCAGTGTATATAAAATGCTTGCCGGAATTATTTCTTCGCACAGAACCGCTTTTTTATGCTTAGTTTCAATTGAAATTGTCTGCTTAACTTCACCATTTTTTTCAAAAAAAGCAGACCGGCGGCAGGATAATAAATTCATATCTTTATACAAGTTTCTTGCAGTATATGCACTTTTGCATATAAAAATAGAAACACCGCCGGCATCGGCATTGCCGTCTATAAGCTCAGACGCTTCTAATGCGAATGCCGATAAAATATTTAAGATGTTTTTGTCTGTATTTAAATTATTTATCATTTTTTATTGCAGCATGGGCAGCGGCAATTATTGCAACCGGCACTCTAAACGGAGAACAGCTTGCGTAATTTAAACCTAAAATATGACAAAACTCAATAGAACTTGGATCTCCGCCATGTTCGCCGCATATTCCGAGTTTAATGTCTTTCCTTGTCTTTTTTCCGCCTTCAACCGCAATTTTCATTAAACTGCCTACCCCTTCCCTGTCAAGTTCGATAAACGGGTCTGTTTTTAAAACATTTCTTTCTAAATAATCAGGCAAAAAAGAACCTATGTCATCCCTGGAAAAACCAAATGTAGTCTGTGTAAGGTCGTTTGTTCCAAATGAAAAGAATTCAGCTTCTTTGGCAATATCGCCGGCTATAACGCATGCCCTTGGAAGTTCTATCATTGTACCTACAAGATAATTCAGTTTAACCCCTCTGGATGCCATAACCTCATTTGCTTTTTTATCCACCATAGCTTTCAATATTCTTATTTCTTCATAAATACCTACAACAGGTATCATAATTTCAGGAATTATTTCATTACCCTGCGAATAAAAATCGCATGCAGCCTCCATAATTGCTTCTACCTGCATTTCATATATTTCCGGATAGCTTATTCCGAGCCTGCATCCCCTGTGTCCCAACATAGGATTGATTTCATGCAGAGAATTTGCTTTTGTATTTAATTTATCAAATGAAACATTCATTATTCCGGCAAGTTCTTTTATTTCTTCTTCTGTTTTAGGCAGAAACTCATGCAGAGGAGGATCTAAAAGTCTTATTGTAACGGAATATCCTTTCATTTCGTTGTATATATCTAAAAAATCGCCTTTTTGCATAGGCAGCAGTTTTCTAAGGGCTTTTTCTCTTTCTTCTTTTGAATCGGCTAAAATCATTTCTCTGACTGCTTTAATTCTATCGCCTTTAAAAAACATATGCTCTGTTCTGCAGAGCCCTATGCCTTCGGCACTGTAATTTCTGGCAACTTTCGCATCTTCTGGAGTATCGGCGTTAGCCCGTATTTTTAATTTTTTAAGCCCGTTCGCAAAACCCATTATCGTAAGAAAATCGTCATTTAATTCGCTTCTTATCATATCTACGTTTCCGTAATAAACTTCTCCGGTAGAACCGTTTAACGTGATAGTATCTCCTTTTTTTACAACTCTTTCGCCTATAATTATTTCGCCTTTCTTTTCATTAATTTCAAGAGCGGAACACCCGGTTATGGCGCATTTACCCATGCCTCTTGCAACAACGGCAGCGTGTGAAGTCATACCGCCCCTTGCGGTTAGTATTCCTTCTGAAACGCTCATTCCGTGTATATCTTCAGGTGATGTTTCCATTCTTACAAGAATAACTTTTTTACCTTTTTTTGATTCTGCCTCCGCTTCTTCTGCAGAAAATACAACTTCTCCGCTTGCAGCTCCCGGAGAAGCGGGCAAACCTTTTGCGATAACATCTTTTTTTGATTTTGGATCTACTGAAGGATAGAGCAGCTGAACAATTGAATTAGGGTCTACTCTTAAAACAGCCGTTTTTTTATCGATTAAACCTTCGTTATACATATCAAGAGCGATTCTCACCGATGCTTTTGCGGTTCTTTTACCTGAACGCACCTGAAGCATATACAGAATTCCTTCCTGAATAGTAAACTCCAGATCAAGCATATCTTTATAATGATTTTCAAGAATTTTTGCGTACTCTATAAGCTCTTTGTATACCGAAGGCAATGCCTCTTCCAATGATACGTCGTTTTTATTCTTCTTTGACATATTATTTATAGGCTGCGGCGTTCTTATGCCTGCTACAACATCTTCACCTTGCGCGTTAATTAGATACTCGCCGTAAAACCCGTTTTCGCCTGTTGAAGGGTTTCTCGTAAAAGCGACGCCTGTGCCTGAATTATTACCCATATTTCCGTACACCATAGAAACAACATTTACGGCAGTTCCCCAATCTTCCGGTATATGATTTAATTTTCTATATGTAATAGCTCTTGGAACATTCCATGATTCAAATACCGCAGAGATGCCCATCCATAGTTGTTTGTACGGGTCATCCGGAAAGTCTATCCCCTTCTGTTCTTTTACGACATCTTTAAATTTATATACAAGCTCTTTTAAATCCGGTGCACTAAGTTCGTTATCGTTGTGAACATTTTTTTCTTTCTTTTTCTTCTCTAATATTGATTCCATAATTTTAGAATCTAAACCGAGAACAACGTTTGAAAACATCTGAATAAATCTTCTGTATGTATCGTAGGCAAATCTTTCATTGCCTGATTTTTTAATTAAGCCTTTTATTGTTTCATCGTTTAAACCAAGATTAAGGACGGTATCCATCATTCCGGGCATAGAAATTCTGGCTCCGCTTCTAACGGATACCAGCAAAGGGTTCTCAGCGTCGCCGAATTTTGTCCCCATAGTCTTTTCAACAGTCTCTAAATTGACCTGCAATTTATTCTCTAGGTCTTCAGGGTATTTTCTGCCGTGTTCATAAAAATAAGTACATACCTCCGTAGTAATGGTAAAACCGGCTGGAACTCTTATGCCAAGTTTTGTCATTTCAGCTAATCCAGCGCCTTTACCTCCCAATAAATTTTTCATAGAACCATCGCCATCAGCATATTTATTGCCGAAGAAATATACATATTGCGCCATTGAAATTTTCCTCCCAGGTTTATTTATTTAAATATTAATTATAATGAATTATATAGCTAAAATTATATTAATCTAAATTCCGTGCTTTAGCAGACATATCACCAATTAATATTGATATACCGTTTTAATTTATACTAACGGTATAATGCAGCTAAGCTAATATGACAATTTAGAAAAATCGCATAAATTTTTTAATTCGAGCAGTATGCTATTCAAAAGACCTATTCTTGAATTTCTTAAATCTAACTCATCAACATTAACCATCACATTATCAAAAAATTTATTAACAGGACGTACTATTTCATGATATAAATTCATTAATTTATAATAATTATTTAATTTAATATATCTATGAGATTCATTTTTAATAAATTCATATGATTTAATAAGAGATACTTCCTCTTTTAAAATTAATTTTTCGCTATCAAAAAAAACTGTGCTGCCTGAATTAAAAGTAATATTATTCAATCTCTTGAAAACAAATGTTAAATCATACATATATTCATGTAATTTATTTTTAGACACAAAATCTATTTTTAAATAAGATGTGTAAATATCATCAAAAAAAATATCGTCTGCTACAGACGATATTTCATCAAAATTATAATTTAAAGATAGCATTATATTTTTAAATCTTGTTTTGGCAAATAAAATAAAAATATCTTTTAAATTTATTAAATCTAAACTTTTACCTTTATAAAAATTATTAAAATAAAAATCAAATATTTTATTTAATGATATGCTATATTGCTTTTCAAGCAAAATTTCAATCATGCCTATCATTGCTCTTCTTATAGCAAAAGGGTCAGATTCGCCGGTAGGAAGTTTATTAAGCATTGCAAATGACAAAACGGTGTCAAATTTGTCGGAAATTGCCGAAATATCACCGAATTTATCTGCCGGCATTAATTTTTTCCCATGTTTCATCGTTGGATAATAATGTTCTTCTATGGCTCTTGCGACAATTTCGCTTTCTCCAAATTTATTTGCATAAATTCTGCCTATAACCCCCTGCAGTTCCGGAAATTCATATACAACATGCGTAGTCAAATCAAATTTTAATAAAGATGCGCATCTTTCAATTATTTTTTTATTTTTAATATTTGCGGTTAATGTTTCTGTCGTGTCTATTGAAGAAACTGCCGAAGAAACTGCCTTCTTGTTTCCGAATATATTCTCAAAAATGTACGGAGCAAGTTGTTTCAGTCTTTCCGTTTTTTCATAGTATGTGCCGAGACCTTTATAGAAAACAACATCCTTTGTTTTATCTATAAAATACTCTATATTTTTTTTTACGTCTTCTTTATAAAAAAAATCCGCATCGTTTAATCTTGCCGCCAAAACTCTTGAATAACCCCGCGAGATGTTATTATCCCTCGGCTCGTCATGCTGCAAATTTGAAGTTATATTTGCAACGCCTATAAAATAAGGCATAAGTTTAGAATTTTCTTTTGCAAATAACGGAAAAAATCTTTGATGTTTTTTCATAGCCAAAGATAAAAGCTCATGAGGTATATGTAAAAATTTTTTGTCGAATTGCCCCCGCACTGCATGCGGATTTTCAGTAATTCCGGTAATCTCATCAATAAGATTGCTGTCGTCTTCAAATACGCATTCAATTTTTTTTGCATTATCTATTAACTCTTTTTCTATAAAATTTTTTCTTTCGAGATTATTTAGTATTATGCCTGCTTTTTTAAGTTTCTCAATATAATCGTTTATATTTTCAATTTTTACAAATGATTTTAAAAACGAATCTTTTCTTGAAATATATGAATAATTGCCTGCTTTGCAGTCTCCATAATTAAATCGTACAACTTTGCCGTCAAATAAAGCGAGAATCCATAAAATCGGTCTCGGATATCTTACGTCGGCATTCGACCAGCGCATAGATTTTTTGAACGGTAACTTATTAATAATAGAAGGGATATTGTCCGATAATATTTTCTCTGTATTTCTTCCTTTAATAATTGTTTTATAAGCTGCATATTCACCTTTTTTCTGGCTCACGGCATAAATTTTTTTATCATTTTTTATATTATTTTTTTTTATAAATTGCATCAGCGGGGCTGCCGGACTGCCATCCGGCATATAACAGACTTTTAGAGGAGGTCCGATTATTTCTGCTTCTTTATCTTCCGTTTTCAAAGGTATATTTTTAATTAACAGGGCTACCCTTCTGGATGTTGAATAACATTCAACATTTTTATTTTCATCATCTTTAAAATCTAATTCCTTTGCAAAAAAAGTTTTAAACGACTCTGAAAGTCTGGGAGGAAATGCTGAAACCTCCTGATATGGAAGCTCGCCTGAACCTATTTCTAATAAAAATTCGCTCATAAATAATATTTTATCTTATATATTTTATACGTTATACAATTATTTTATATTTCTACACATTTATCTTTAGTTATACGTTTATTCATACAAATTTACTAATACAAATTTGTACAAAATTAAATCTGTATAAAAATATTGTGCCTGACACGTGGATCTCCCGCTGTCTAAACCGATGATGACTGTCTATGTATATTATATATTATGCGATAGCTGATTTTTATATTTTAAGGCACATTGCTCTGCAAGCGTCCTTACTTTTAATATATAATTCATTCTTTCTGAAACGCTAATAAACCCTCTTGCGTCAAGCAGATTAAAAACATGCGAACATTTGAGACAATATTCATACGCCGGTTTAACCAATTTTTTATCGAATAAAATTACTTTTGCTTCATTTTCGTAAATATTAAAAAGTGCAAATAATGCATCGGCGGACGCTAATTCAAAATTATATTTTGATGTTTCATATTCATCGTCTTTATGAATATCTCCATATGTTAAATAATCATTCCATGATAAATCGAATACGCTTTCTTTTTCCTGCAGATACATTGCTATCCTTTCTAATCCGTACGTAATTTCAATAGCTATATTTTCAAGTTCTATGCCGCCGATTTGCTGGAAAAAGGTAAATTGAGATATTTCCATGCCGTCAATCCAGACTTCCCAACCCAGTCCCCATGCGCCAAGCGTAGGTGATTCCCAATCGTCCTCTATGAATCTTATATCGTGCTCGTTAGAGTTGATATTTAATGTTTTAAGACTTTTTAAATATATTTCCTGAATGTCTTTAATATACGGCTGCAAAATAACCTGAAATTGATAATACCTTGCCAATCTGTTAGGATTTTCTCCGTATCTGCCGTCCGTGGGTCTCCTTGAAGGCTGAACGTAAGCCGCCTTCCAACGTTTTTCTTCTAGACATTTCAGAAATGTATAGGGAGAAAATGTGCCCGCTCCGACTTCCATATCATACGGCTGCATAATAACGCAGCCAAAATCAGACCAGTATCTTTGGAGTTTAAAAATTAAATCTTGGAAATTTATATGATTTTTTTTATTATTATTAATTTTTCCTTACCTTTTTATTTTTATATTCATTATAGCGCAAGCATATTTTCAATTGATTTTCTGGCTTTTAGCCTGACATCCTCAGGAATTTCGATTATATTTTTCATATTAGAAAGGGAGTCTATTATATTATCTAAATGTGTTTTTTTCATATTAGGACAAACGAGACCTTTATGCGCTGAAATAAAAACCTTGTCTGGATTTTCGGTTTTCATTTTATACATTATACCTCTTTCCGTTCCTATAATAAAATATTTTGCGTCAGTCTGCCTTACATATCTATACATACCTGAAGTCGAAGAAACATTGTCTGCGACGTCTATGGTATCATGCGGAGATTCCGGGTGCGCAACAAATAATGCGCCGGGGTATTTTTCTTTTAATTTTTTTATATCTGAGGGAGTTGTTCTGTTGTGAGGCGGACAAAACCCCGGCCAGTTTATTATTTCTTTTTGCGTAAATCTCTGAACATAGTCTCCCAGATTTTTATCGGGGATCATTATAACTTTTTTATTGGGCAATGAATTTACGACCTTAACAGCGTTTGCCGATGTGCAGCAGATATCGCTTACGGCTTTACACTCGGCTGAAGTATTGACATAGGCTACCACTGCGGCGTCAGGATATTCGGCTCTCATATTCAATATATCTTTAACAGTAATCATATCTACCATAGGGCATCCTGCATTTTCGGCAGGCAATATGACTTTTTTGTCCGGATTCATTATTGCAGCGCTTTCCGCCATAAATCTCACGCCGCAAAAAACTATAATATCGGCATCAGTTTGATTTGCTTTGATAGATAATTCAAGAGAATCACCCTGAAAATCGGCAATTTCTTGAATTTCATCTCTCTGATAATTATGTGCCAGCAAAATAGCATTTTTCTTTTTAAGCAATTCTTTTAACAAGTTTTGCTTTCTTTTGATTACGCTGCCTGTCATTTCTGTTTCCATATTTTTTTATCGCTTGACTTTTATGTGTTGCATTTTTTTTATTTTTTTAATTAATTAAACTCATATTTTATCATATTTATTATTATAATAACAATAGCATTTTATAACTTTAATTCTGCAATAGAAAATATTTATGCATTTCTTTGCTCGGTTAAGCAAAATATAAGGAAAAGGTGTCAGATTTTATTTTTTTGCATATGGAGTAATTCAATTAACAAAGAAAATATTTGCAAAAAAATTAATCTGACACCTTTTCCGCAATAAGATTTTTCAGCCGTAATTGTATAAAAATTATATATATAAATGTTGGATAGCATATAATATAACTTGGTTGCAGGTAATATAATCACGGTAAAATAATGAGATTTATTATTAATAAAAAATTCACTAAAAAAACAAAATCATAAGAAAATGGCAGCTGTTCCTATTTAATCAATTAAACAAAAACTTGATTTTAGATATAAAAGAATATTATAATATCCGAATAATGAATAATACAAAACGGAATTCTGCCGTAGCATCGGAATTTAAATTCGAAAATACACAAAATACTTCCGGAAAATCATACGCTAGAATATTAACGGGGGACAGACCTACAGGACCTCTTCATTTAGGACACTTTTGCGGTTCTTTAAAAAATAGAGTCGCTCTGCAAAATATATACGATACGTTTATATTAATTGCCGATGTTCAGGCTTTGACTACAAATTTTGACCATCCTGAACTTCTCAGGCAAAACATATTTAATGTTGCATTGGATTATCTTGCCGTCGGAATTGCGCCTGAAAAATCTACAATTATAATTCAGTCTATGATTAATGAGATAGCAGAACTGACAATTTTCTTCTCGATGTTTGTTTCGATAAATGCATTAAAGCACAACCCGACTATTAAAACCGAGGCAAAAGAAAGAGGGTATAAAGAGCTTAATTACGGTTTTTTAGGATATCCTGTCAGCCAAACCGCAGACATAGCTATATTTAAAGCAGATTTAGTCCCCGTAGGGATAGACCAGCTTCCTCACATAGAATTTTCAAGAAAAATAGTGAGAAGATTCAACGAACTTTACGGCGGAGCTTTGATTGAACCGGAAGCTCTTTTAAGCGAGTTCCCAAAACTAATAGGTCTCGACGGAAATTTGAAAATGAGCAAGTCTTACGGAAACGCAATCTTTCTATCTGATGATTTTGACACGATAAAGTCTAAAATAAGAACAGCCCTCACCGATAAGTCGCGTATACATCCGTCAGATCCTGGACATCCCGATATATGCACTATCTTTTCTTATCATAAAACTTTTTCTGAGAGCGGTTTAACAAAAAATATTGAACACGACTGTATTGCCGGTTCAATAGGCTGCGTACAGTGCAAAAATAATCTCCACGAATCAATTAAAAATATTTTAATACCTATGAATGAAAAACGGCAATATTATAAAGAAAGAGCCTCCGAAGTCTGGGACATTTTATTCGCCGGCACAAATAAGGCAAAAAAAATTGCATCTGAAACTCTCAAGGAAGTAAAAGAAAATATGAAAATTAATTATTAATTTATTAATTTAAAAATAAAATTAAGCGGGGACAAATTAAATTAACTTAACTTAACTTTAATGAGGAGAAAAACATGGCAAACAAATTATTTATTATGCTTCAAAACACAACACCTGAAAATCCGCACCAGTTAGGCGCACCGTTTTTTCAAGCTGCAGCTGCTGCTACTATGGATTATGAAGTTGAAATGATACTTACTGCGGATGCAGGACTTCTTATGAAAAAAGGCGTAGCAGAAAATTTAAGGGTAAAAGAAGGCAGTCCTAAATCTGTATATGATTTCATTAAAGATGCCTACGAAGCCGGGGTTGTTTTTAAAGTATGCACACCTGCTTTAGAATTAAACGATTTTACGAAAGATGACCTCATACCTGAATGCAGCGGGGTCGTCGGCGGAGCTTATGTCGTCGAAATGGCTATGGATGACGACGTAAAAGTATTGGCTTACTAAAATTAATATACCGTTAAGAGGACAGACCTAAATCTGTCCTCTACAGTTATATCCGCTATATTATTTATATTTTGAAAAATTAAATATGCCGTTTCCGTTTACCATTCTATTTACTATCTCTAATACTTTTTATCAATTAGTAAGCCGAATTAAACTAAATAACCGGTTTAAATCAATAAACACCGGTAGTCACCGCCGGATGATTATGCTGCCATTCTATAAATTTATACCATCTTTCTTGCTTGCAGCGTATTCAAGAACACCTTCAAGCAATGTAAATCTATCTAAACAAATTGTTTCCGCAGGCATAGACCTTACAAAAAGCGCATTATTTACCAAACCGCCGGTCAAATAAATTTTATCTGGTTTTCTAGCAAATCTGTACATTGACATACATACGCCTTTTATTAATCTTGCCGCCGCAATTCCGGGCTCAACGCTGGAAGCGACCATATCAAAAACGTGCCCCATCCCTAAAAGTCCGCACGTGGCAGTAATAAACTCTTTCTGAGGTTCTATATCATTATAGTTTAAATTTAAATAACTTCCGAGAATCTCGATAGCCTGTCCTGTAAACGCCCCGCATTCGGTATTCCAATCGCTATGAATAAAATTACCGTTTTCAAAAATAACATATTTTGCGTCCCTTGAGCCGACATCTAACAATGTAAATGATTTTTCTTTTATTAATCTTTTGCCGGCGTAAGAGAGCGCGATAATTTCGTTTACGGACTGTTTTGCAAATCTGCTTATATTGTGCCCAGTCCCTATGTCCGCCTTAAATGTTTTTTCAAGATCTGCAACTTTTTTGACGGTCTTTTCATTAGTTTCGGTATTTAATATTTTTGCGTATGTAGTTCCTGCATCTAAAAGTATCATGTTAATATTTCCGCCCGATTTTTTAATTTAATCTCTGTTAACAATCCTGATATTTCAAAAATACGCGATTCAGTTATTTTTTTTTATTTAAACGACAACCCCGTTAAGCTGCAAAAATGCGGTAAGTTTCGCCACTGTGCTTCGCGTAAGCCCCAAATCCATATCTATGAAAATACCCCTGGGATGTTTGCTTGCAAGATAGGAAGCCAGTCCTGCTTTTGGACAAAAACTTTGAGCGAAAAAAACAGTAGGCACGTCAGGGTCAAATTCCAACTCAAGTTTCAAATCGCCCGGCGTTAAATTTTCAACACACCTCGTCCAGCCGTAAATATGTGTTTCGTCCGGAAAATAGCTTGCTAATGAAAAATCTCCCCACGGAGGCGTTCCCCAAAATGCGCATTTAGGCTTGACATATTCGGGTCTGAACGGTTTTTTCTTTTCAATATCTCTATAAAAATAACCTGCAATTTGTCCGAATTTATCATCTAGAGGAATACCGCTTTTGCAAATAAAATCGCCTTTTCTTTCTAAGTCGTTATTTTTAACGCGGGTCAATTTTATTTTCAATTCATTTTCAATAAAATCCGCAACAAATCCCATTTCATTACATCTAGATATTTCTGAATCTTCAATTATTATCTCTGATATAGGATTTCTTCCTACAAGAACGGAATCGACGACATCTTCAGTCCAGTAATCCGTCGCAGCTAAAATATTGGCTATAATACGTTTAATTTGGGCGCAATACGCTTTAGGAAGAATATTTTCGGTAGGTTCTGTAATTAATTGGTCGACTTTATACATATCTAAAGACAAGATGATTGCATTCCTTTTAACAAGGTCTTCCATAACAGCTTTTGGAGGAATTCCGATAATTCCGATAAACGGTTTGTCTTTCGGATTTTGCAGAAATGATTTTTCTTTGCCCTTGACAAAACCATGCCTTGTCAAAACCATATCCTGCGAAGGATCATAATTGATATTTTCTGTTTCTTTTTTATCTTTATCTTTATCTTTATCTTCCATTTTAACTGCCTCTTGTTCTCTTTCTTTATATTTTAATCCGCATTATAAAGTTGGCATATATAATATATATTTAATGTTTATATATGTTGTATATGAGTAATATTCTACAATTTAATTTTTATGTTAAATATGACATTTATCACAAAATATATAAAATGTATAAAAATATAATATATAAAAATACTAAAAAATAACGCTTAAATTTAGAAAAAATTAAGCGGCTATAACCTTAATTCTGCAATAGAAAATATTTTTATATTTTTTTGTTCGGATAAATAAATCTATATAAATCTATGTATACCTGTTCTATACCGATGAGAAGATAAACGTCAAGAAAAATAAACATCAAGACTATAAAATATTAAAATAAGAGCTATTCTAATCAACAAATATCGCAAACAAATTCTTCCGCAGAGGTTGCCGCTAAAGCGCCTTCTCCGACAGCAGTCGCCACTTGGAGAAGTTTTTTGGAATGAGAATCTCCTGCGCAAAAAACTCCGGGCATAGAAGTCATTAAAGTATAAGGGTCTGCTTTAATAAAACCAAGTTCATCCTTGTCAACATTATGTAAAAAAGAAGTCTGCGGTTTTATTCCGACAAATATAAAAACGCCTTTTACCGGAATAGTATTTCTTTCTTTCGTCTTAACATTTTCTATAGTTATAGACTCCACCCCTTTATCCCCGTTAATAGAAATTGGTATATGCTCTAACTTAAGCGAAACGTTATTGGCATGATTCAATCTTTCCTGAATTATTTTTTCCGCTCTGAGTTCTTTTCGTCTGTGTATTAAGACAACGGATTTTACAAGTTTAGAAAGATAATGCGCTTCTTTTACTGCCGTATCTCCGCCGCCTATAACGGCAATGTCCTGGTCTCTGAAAAACGGACCATCGCATGTTGCGCAGTAAGAAACTCCCTTGCCTGTATATTCAAGTTCGCCCGGAATCCCCAATCTTTTTGGTGAAGCTCCGACTGCGACTATAATGCTTCTTGTCTCGTAATTGTTTTCGGCGCCTTTTAATGTTTTGTAATCAACATTATCCGTTATTTCTTTTATTTCGTCATATACTATTGTCAAGCCCAATCCTTTTGCATGTTCTTCGAACTTAGTCATAAGTTCATAGCCTGAAAGCGACGGAAAACCTGGATAATTTTCTATATTATCAGATAATGCTATTTGACCGCCGACTGCCATTTTTTCTATTAATATTATATTCATACGGGCTCTTAAGGCATAAATAGCTGCCGACAAGCCGGCAGGTCCGCCTCCGATAATTATTAAATCATACATAATTTATACCTCCTTAAAATTCATTATTTATTATTTTCTTAAATATTTTATTAATAGAATACAACAGGTTAAATAAAATAATGCCGGATTTTTTGTCTTTAATATTGAATTTTATTGAAATTAAAAAAATATTTGTGTACTATTTTATAGTGTTATCAAATATAATTTACTGCATTAGTTAGAAATAATTATGGGAAATATATAGTCATAATCTAATTAAAATATAATTTTACAATATTGCCTTTGATAATATTTAATCATAATAAAAGTTTTAAATCAAATAATTGAAAGCAAATAATTGAAAGCAAATAATTGAAAAAAACATTAAAAAAATCATTAAATCTTTTACAGCTGACATTTGCTTCTACCGGCGCTATAATCGGTTCGGGCTGGCTCCTCGGCATATATTTCAGTGCTAAATATGCCGGTCCGTCCTCGATTATTTCCTGGATAGCGGGCGGCTTTGCAGTAATGCTTATAGCACTTGTTTACAGCGAATTGGGCAGCATGCTTCCGCTGTCCGGCGGCATCGCCAGATATCCAAAATATACCCACGGAGCGCTTCTCGGTTTTATTTCAAGCTGGATATTGGTAATCTCTGGAGCCGCCGTCAGTTCAATAGAAGCGGAGGCTTCTGTCCAATATTTAAATTATTATATTCATGGGCTTTATATGAATTCTTCCCTCACGCCTTCAGGCTTATTTGTAACATTTTTTCTGCTTATGCTATTTTTTGTTATTAATATATTCGGGGTAAAAATTCTTGCAAAAACTAATACATTTCTAACATGGTTTAAATTAGCTATTCCCGTAATTGCAGCATCGGCTTTAATTTATGCCGCTTTTAAAAATAATAATATTTCTTATATAAATCGTTACAGTTTTATGCCTTATGGATTTAGCGGAATGATGAAAAGCATTTCTTTAGGCGGCATTATGTTTTCTTTTTTAGGATTCAGGCAATCAATAGAGCTTGCGGGCGAATCTAAAAATCCGGGCAGAGATGTTCCGCTGGCTACTATAATATCGGTGATTATCGGAATCATTATTTACGGAGCGTTATCAGTAAGTTTTATTTTTGCAGTTCCTCTCGTAAAATCGAATAACTGGCACGCCTTAAATTATTCATCGCCTTTTATAAATCTATCTAATAACTATAACCTATTTTTTTTGACAGTGCTTATTATTATCGGCGCTATTATTTCTCCGTTCGGAACCGGGTTAACATATATGGGAACAACTTCGCGGGTTAGCTATGCTATGTCAAAAATGGATTTTTTGCCGCGTAAACTTTCACAATTTAATAAATACGGTATTGCATATATCTCGCTTATTTTTGTATTTTGTCTTTCCATAATATATATAATGCCTTTCCCAAGCTGGCAAGCCTTGGTTGGACTTATAACTTCAAGTATTGTGTTTACATATATACTCGGTCCTGTAAGTCTGATGTCTTTTCGGAAATTAACGCCAAAGCTTAAAAGACCTTTTTATCTTCCTTTTGCATCAATCATATCCCCAATCGCTTTTATTGTCGGCACATTAATAATTTACTGGTCCGGTTTCGGGGTTTTATGGAAACTTTCTATCGGCATAGCGGCAGGATGTATAATATTTATAATAAAAGACCGCAAGAAGAAAAATTTCAAAAAAAATTTTTTACCGGGACTCTGGTTTTTGTTTTACATAATTACGGTAATAATCTTATCGTATTTAGGCAGCAGTGATTTTGGCGGAATAAATTTGCTGATATTTCCGTATGATATTATAACTGTTGCAGTAGCAGCTCTGATTTACTACGGCATATCGATAAGAACATTCATTAAAACAGATGAAATCAAGATGATTTTGGAGGAGCAGTTTATAAGCGAAGAGTTCGATGAATAACATAATTATTCTAATTATTTTTTGATTTTTCAGGGGACATCCTGCTTACCGTAAAATATAAAATAATAGATGACAAAACTAAAATAACAGGGATAATTCCAAAATAATTTTTAAATAAAAATCCTGCGAGAACTCCTCCTGCAAAACTTCCGGAAAATTGAAAGGTATTGTATATACCCATTGACGTTCCTACAAAAGAAGGGTCGGAAGACGAAGAAACCAAGGACGGCATTATAGGTTCGGTAATTGAAAATCCGGTAAAAAATAAAATTCCTCCTATTATTATTACAGGCAGCGAATACGTTCCGCTGTTTGAGAATACAAACAATGCCGAAATTCCCATAAGCAGATAGCTTAATTTCAACAAATGGCTTTCGTATCCCATATCGGCTTTTTTTGAAGCTTTCATCATTGCAAATAAAGAAAAAACGACCATAGGAATTAACACTTTATAATAATCTGCCATTCCAAGCCGCGATTTGACAATCATAGGAAGCGCAAAAAAGAAAACGGTCATAAAAAAAGATAGTATAAAACCCTGCATAGAAAGATTGGCAACTATTTTATTTTTAAATATACTTATAAACCTGCCGAAAGACATTTCTATTTCTTTAAGAACTTTTTTATTTTTAGGCTCTTCAACAAATAGATAGATGAAAATTGCCGACAGTATTCCGAGCGCTCCTGAAAAATAAAATAAAAAAGAATATCCGAAATATAGCGAAAGAAGCGGTCCGAGAACTATTCCTATCACAAAACTTAAACCTATTGGAATTCCAAGATATGCAAGAGCGGTAGCCCTTTGATTTTCTGAAACAGTATCGGAAACGAGGGCGAAAGCTACTGAACTTTCGGCTGCAACCCCCTGCAAAAATCTTAGCAGTATCAGTTCTAAAATATTAGAGGAAAATCCTATAAAAATAGTAAAAATACCAAACAGCAGCATACCTATAAAAAGAATATTCTTTCTGCCGTATTTATCGGATAAAAATCCAAAAGGTATTTGAAATATTGCCCTTGATAAACCGTATATTCCAAAGGCAAGACCTATAAGCAGATAGCTGTTTGTAAATTGGCGGGCATACAAGGTAAAAACCGGCAATATTAAGAAAACTGCCAGCATTCTTAGCCCAACGACAGAACTCATTGCGCCTATAGTTTTTTTTTGCGCGGAAGTAAACGACATATTGTATAATTTCAATAACAATGTGATAAAAAAATGTAAGCAATAGCAATAGCAATAGCAAACGATATTTTATATCAAATATATTTATTTACCTTTTTTTAATTTATCAAACTATTAGCCGCGTGTCAACCTTGAAAATGCGCTATCTGCACATACATCCTGAAGTAAGTTACCTGCCCTGTCTTATCTGGCGAAACTGATAACTTCTTATAGCTCTCAGAAAATCAATCTTTCTGAATTCAGGCCAGTAAGCATCGCAAAAATAATATTCGCTGTAGGCGCTCTGCCATAATAAAAAACCTGAAAGTCTGACTTCTCCGCTTGTTCTTATAATAAGTTCAGGGTCCGGAACGCCTGTAGCGTAAATATACTTAGAAATATTTTCGATTGTTATCAGGTTTGACAAACTGCTGCAAGACAATGTTTGAGCAGAGGATGTATTTTTATTGTTTTCATCTTCTTTCACCGCAAATGATATATCGCAAAAATTATCCGCTATAAATTTGCCGAATGCATCGCAAATTTCCTGCCTGCCGCCGTAACCTAATGCTATATATAGATACAAATTAGAATACGAAACTGTTTTTTCTTCCAGCCGTCTAATAACGTCTTTCAAGTCATCGGGAAGTAAATTTTTTTTGCCTATAATATTAACTTTTATTTTATTTTTATTTATAAAATCGGAATCTATATATAATTCTAATTTAGATTTTATTATATTAAATAATGAATCTACTTCCCCTTCCGTCCTCTTAAAATTGTCCGTTGAAAATCCCCATATAGTAACAATTTTAATATTAAGTTCCAAACACCATAATATTACCTCGTCAATCTTGTCGGCGCCTTGACGGTGTCCCTGCGACACATTCGTAAAACCTTTCCTTTCCGCATATCTTCTGTTGCCGTCAAGTATAATACCGACATGAGAAGGTACTTTTTTGTTTAATACTTCCTTCTGTAATTTTTTTTCATAATAGTAATAAATTAATTTTTTCAAAAAAAACATATTAGCAAACAGTCCATATTTGATGTATTATGTATAAAGAAATTAAAATATTAATGATAGACTATAATCTTAAGCTGCACGAATGTAATTTATATATAATATATCATAACAAGAAATAATCAAAAAGAAATAATCAAATTTAATATGTCTTTTATCACAATACAGGAAGAATTAGAAATATTCTATATATTGCATAAAAAAAATGAACACGCAAAAACTATAGTTTTAGTCCATGGCGCCGGCGGCAATCATTTATCTATGCTCTATATTTTTAATTATATCAAAAAGAAATGGGGCAATTTTTTTAATATTATAACTTTTGACCTTCCATTTCATTATAAATCAACTTATGCAAAAAATACAAATGCAATATGTACAATTAATAAAAAAGTTACTATTAATTTTTATTCGTCGGTTTTGCATGAACTGCTTGAAAAATTGCACCTGATCTCTAACAATAATATTATAATGGTCGGTCATTCTATGGGGGTTCAAATATCTTTGCGGTATGCCTCTCTTTTTGCAGAAAATATTAACAAAATTATGCTCATAGCAGGATGCGATAAGGTTCCTGTAAAAGACAGCTTTATTTTAAGTTTGCATAATAATTACGATAGGACAATTAAGCTGTTTCTGAAAGACGCTTATTCCAATGAAACATATCATGATATGGTTAAATTTAAAAACGCTATAGACGACATAAACAGAACACATTATAAAATTGTCATAAATGATTTTGCCGCGGTTAAATCTTTTAATAAATCAGATAAAGATATCGATTTTGCAGAATTAAATAAAAAAAATATTTATTTCAATATTTTATACTCTGAACGGGACAAAATTATAAATCAAGATTGCATACTGGCCTTAAAAAATAAATTATCATTCGCAAAATTAAACTTAATAGAAAGAAAAAGTCATATAGAAATTATTTTTGGCAGTCGTAAACTAAACAATTTTATAGATGAATTTTTAGAACAATAAATTTTTATTGACATCACAATAGTATTAGTTATAAACTTAAAAATTGAATTTAAAATCCCTTCTTTGATATTGATAATGCTAATTTAATAATTATGTTTTATTTTATTTATTTAATTTATTTAACACTTTTTTTATAACATTTAAATTTTAACTTTAATATTTGCTAATTTATTGATAAGATATACAGTCAAATAAAACTAAAACATTATTTTATTTAAGGGGTCATTTGTGGAAACCGGCAAATTAAAAAGAACGTTATCCGGAGAAATAAACGAAAGCTGCACAGGTGCGGAATTTAATCTGAAAGGCTGGGTTATGCATTACAGAGACCACGGAGGACTTATATTCATCGACTTGCGTGATTATGCGGGCATTATTCAGATAGTTTTTGACGAGACGGTATCTAATGAGTCTTTTAATACTGCAAAAAAGATTAAAAATGAATATGTCATTTCAGTTACCGGCAAGGTTAGAATCCGCCCCGAAGGAACAGAAAATGAAAATTTAGAAACAGGCAAAATAGAAATTGAGGCTAAAGATATTGAAATCTTAAACGAATGCGAAGTTCTCCCGTTTCAGATAGAAGAAGAATCCGATACAAATGAACTGCTCCGTCTGAAATACAGATACCTTGACCTTAGAAGAAAAAAAATGAAGGACAATTTGGTATTCAGATCTAAATTTAATTTTTTAATAAGAGAATTTTTAAATAAAAACGGTTTTTTTGATATAGAAACGCCTTTTCTGACTAAAAGTACACCGGAAGGATCAAGAGATTTTCTTGTACCTTCACGGCTTAACAACGGAAATTTCTATGCTCTTCCTCAGTCTCCTCAACTATTTAAACAAATTTTAATGGTAAGCGGTTTCGAAAAATATTATCAAATAGTAAGATGCTTCAGGGATGAAGATTTAAGGGCAGACAGGCAGCCGGAATTTACTCAGTTAGATATGGAGATGTCCTTCATTGAACAAAGGGATATTATGTCTCTTGCCGAAGAAATGTTTGCATTTATTTTCGACAAACTTTTAAATATTAAAATAAATCTGCCTATAAAAATTATGGACTATGACGATGCAATGGAAATTTACGGCAGCGATAAACCGGATACAAGATTTGCAATGCAGCTCAACACGATTTCTGACATTTTTAAAAATTCTTCTCTGAATGTTTTTAAAGACTGTCTGTCAAAAAAAGGTGTTATAAAGGCTATATGTTTTAAAAACGGGGCAGATTTGCTTTCCAGGAAAGATATAGACGAACTTTTAACGGTAGTTAAAGATTTTGGCGGTAAAGGTCTTGCCTGGACAAAAGTCGCGGCGGCTGAAGAAAAATCAAAATCAGACAAATGTTCCGCTCATAACGCTGAAAGTATTTATATTCAGAAATGCAGATTAGAAGGCGGAATAGCTAAATTTATCACGGAAGAAGAAGGAAATATTCTGATTGACAGACTTAAAGCGGAAAACGGAGATATTATATTTTATCAGGCGGATGCAAAAAAAATTGCCGATATGGTTCTCGGCAGACTTAGACTATATTTAGCAAAAAAATATAATCTTATTTCAGATAACAAATTTAATTTTTTATGGGTTATCAATTTTCCGCTTTTTGAATATTCTGAAGAGGAAAAGAAAATAGTTGCGATTCATCATCCTTTTACGGCTCCAAACGCTGAAGATATAGAGCTTCTCGATGCAAATCCGCTTATTGCAAAATCTCAAAGTTATGATCTTGTTTTAAACGGAGAGGAAATAGGCGGCGGAAGCATAAGAATACACAAACCGGAACTGCAGGCGAAAATATTTGAAATTCTTTCAATTAAACCGGAAGATGCAAGATTAAAATTTGGTTTTCTCTTAGACGCTCTCGGCTTCGGCGCTCCTCCTCACGGCGGAATAGCTTTTGGGATAGACAGAGTTCTTATGCTTCTAAGAAACGAAGATTCTATAAGGGACGTCATAGCATTTCCAAAAACTCAGAAAGCTCAGTGTCCGTTATCTGACGCTCCATCCGAAGTAAAATATGAACAATTGCGCGAATTAGGAATTAAAGTAATAGAAAAAGATAAGCGTATATGATTATATTATTTTTTTTATTTTCCTTCATAATTAATATATAAATCAAATTATATATTAATTAGTTTTTTTATAGCTATGTCGGGAAGCGGACAGGCAAAAATGGGACCAATAGCACATAAATCATAAATAAAGAAAGAATTTCTGAAACCAATATATATAACAAAAAATTAATAAATAACTTTTTAAATATATTATTACGCATTATGTATTATGCTGTGATAATATTCTTAATAAAAATTATTTATTAACTATTTAATTTTATAGGAGGATATAAAATTGGATAAAACAAGTTCTTTACCGCACCCTTATTTTGTTTCTCATCCAAACTGGAAATGGTTTATCCTTACCACGGTTTTAATAGGCGCGACCATGTCGGCGCTTGATGTCAGCATAGTAAATGTTGCCATGCCGACCATGGAACATGGCTTTAAAGTTTCTATGGCGGTCATAGAGTGGGTTGCCATGGCTTATATGCTTACTCTTACAATATTCCTGCCGCTTTTCGGCAGACTCGCCGATATGTTCGGCAGAACAAAGATGTATAATATAGGTTTCATTGTTTTCACAACCGGTTCTGCGCTATGCGGTTTTGCTCCTAATGCAAATTTTATTATAGCGTCTCGTGTTATTCAGGCTGTCGGTGCTGGAATGCTTCAGGCAAACTCCGTTGCTATAATAACTCAAGCGTTTCCTTCAAATGAATTAGGAAAGGCGATCGGTCTTCAAGGTGCTGTCCAGGCTATTGCAATGTCAATCGGACCTTTTATAGGCGGTATGATTATAAGCGCAATCGGCTGGAGATTTATATTCTACGTTAATGTTCCCATAGGAATAATAGGAACAATCGCAGCCATGTATATTTTACCGGCAAGCAAGAAAAACGAGAAAAAGGAAAAAATAGATTTCTTCGGAATTTCCGTTTTTGCGGCGGGTCTTGCATTGCTGGTTCTGGCAGTTAACCAGGGGAGCACATTCGGCTGGTCATCACCTTTAATAATCGGATTTTTTATTGCTGCTGCTATCTTGCTGCCGCTTTTTGTATATATAGAATTAAAAGTGGAACATCCGATGATTGATTTAACACTATTTAAAAAATGGGCTTTTTCTGCAGGAAATATAACTGGAATGATGTCGTATTACGTCCTATTTGCCGTCCTGTTTCTAATGCCGTTTTATTTTGAGGAGGTTTTAAAATATAATGCTGCAGCGACAGGTATCATGTTAACGCCTATCCCTCTTTCAATGGCTATTATAGCGCCTTTTGCCGGGTCTATCTCCGATAAAATAGGCTCAAGAATAATGACGTCGCTAGGAATGTTTGTATGTACAATAGCAACTCTCAGTTTTGTTTTCATCGGAACAAGCGCAAACATTATTTTACTGCTGATAGAGTTTATAGTATTGGGAATCGGTATGGGTCTTTTTACGCCGCCTAACAACAGCAGCATAATGCATTCTGCTCCTCCGGAAAGACTCGGCGTCGCAGGCGGGATACTGAATATGATGCGGGCTTTGGGATTAATATTCGGCGTTGCCATTTCAGGTCTTTTATTTACTTCCTTACGACATAACTATTTAACAAATTATATGGTTTCTCATCATATACACATTTCAAAAGTTTCTGAACTGATAAAAAACAACGCATTTGTTCACGGCATAGCATTTGTTATGTTCACTTTAGTTGCAATTAATTTAGTTGCAACAATTTTATCTGCGGCAAAAAAAGATGTTAAAGGCGGTAAAATTGAAGGCGCCGAACCTATAGACCTTATGTAAATATTATTAAATTTAACTGATACTCTTGCATCTTGAACATAAATAAATATAAAATAATATTTAAATAACATAAACTACAAAGATATGACAAGCAGGGCACCAGCAGGATACGCTGCGCTGTTTGTGTAGATAAATAACTACCTATCTGCACAAAACTTTGGACGTAAGATAATTATTACTTAATTTCTTTTACTAAATTAATTAAAGATAAATTATGCAATTATTTAATAAAAATAATAAAAATGCTCTTTTGAACAAATTTGAAAAAAAAATAATTCCCGGCATTGAAATAATTTTTCAAAGAGCTAAGGGTAATGGCGTAAATAATCTTTTTTATGATGAGGATATTAATTATTTATTGCCTGAGATATTATTAGATCTATCTTTAGATTTTTCTGGGGTTAAAAAATACTCGAATATTAATTTGCTATGGTTCAGCGTATTCGCCTTAAGCATTGCCAGACAGAGAAGTTTTATTGTCTGCAATGCCGGTTCTTTTTTTAGTTTTTCTCAGCTTGAAGACATTTTTTTAAAACCAAATCAATTTTATGGCGGCATAGTAATATGTCTTCTTAATAGAAACAGCTATAATAATTTTTCCACCGAAATTGAAAAAAAATTTCCTATTTTTAATTATTCTAAATTAGATGAATTTATTGATTTAATCCCTTCTAAATTTCAGCTGTCTGAAAAGTTAAAACTTCCCGTGATAATTTATCTTAATAATTCTATATTGTCTGAATATAAAATATGCGACAACAATAAATTTGCGGAAAGGACTGAAGCAAAAACTGTTCTTAAGGCAGCCGACAATTCAGAATCCGATAAAAATCAATTTATTTTGCCGGCTAATTATGAAGGTTTTAGAAATTACAATAATTCTATTGAATTTATGCTGAATGAAAACTCTGATAATTTAATTTTATGCGACTCTAAGGCTTTTCCGGAGATAATAGAAAAGTTTAGCGAAGATAATATAATTTATTTTAAATTATTAAATCCGTTAGACATAGAAAAACTTAAAAACATATTTGATAATATTCCGGAAAAATTATTTAAACAGATTATCATTTATGACAGTTACAACCTATTATCAAAACCGCTATATTCTTTTTTTAAGAGTAATAATAAAATTAAATTTAATAAATTAACTTTAATAAATAATTCTGCCAATGAAAATTCTGGCTGTTTTTATCTGGAAAATTTTACTCCGGCAGATGTTCATGCCAGTCCCTCTTTCTGTATAGGATGCAACCTTTTTGCCTTTTTACTGAAAATAAATAAAATTGAAAATAAAGATACCATCTTAGTAGGAGATACAAATTGCTTTTCGCTTATATCGTCAAGTCCTTTAAAATTTTCATTTCCTGATTTATTTTTGATAAAAGAGCCTGTTTATTTTATTTCAAACCTGGATACTAAAAATTTAAACAAAAAAATTTACCTAATTATATCTTATTCTAATTTCTTAAATAATATTAACTTAATTATTGATAAGATAAACAACCTCGCCCCTAAAGAAACAATTTATTTTGTTGTTTATGATTCAATTTTCGATTATAGCAATAATTCTATAAAAATTAATTATGATTTACCGCAGCTAAAAAACATAAAATCGGAAATATTAAGAAATAACTTAACTCTTCATGATTTTAAAATAAAATATAAAGCTAACCTTATTTTTATTGAAGACAGTTGCCTAAAAAAATCTAACGGAACGAAGAATTATAATTTTTATAAATATTTAAAAATCAATAACGATATTTGTTTAAAATTTGAATGCAAACTATGCTTTCAAACTAGCGGCTGTCCTGCTATTAAAATAGAGGAAACAAATAATTTTGTTATTGATCCTGTTATATGCACGCATTGTAAATTATGTATTGCAATTTGTCCTCATAACGCTATAAAAATGTATAAAAGAAAAAAAGTAAAAATTGAGGATAGCATAGAAAATAAAATTAATCTAAAAAAATTTAAAAAAAATAAAATTACTTAGTCTTACTTATAATCGCAAAACATTATGAAATTAAATTATAAATAAAATTTGTTTTAAACTTAAATTTATTTTAAACTTAAATTTATTTTAAACTTAAATTTATTTTAAAAAGGATATGTAAAATAGATGGAAAATATAAATTTTAATTTTGTTATTAACGGAGCTGACATCGAAGAGATAAAATTTTTAAGTCAGATATTATATTTATCATTATTAAATGAAAATTATAATACATCAATCGCAATTAAATCGTTGTCAAATATTTCTAATTACAATTTTTCTTCCAGCCTGATAAAAATTGGCAGTGTACGTTCTGCCGTATGCGCAAAAAATATAAACGCATTAGTCAGTCTAGATTATCAGTCTGCAATGAACTATTTAGAATTTTTTGACAGCAGCACAATAGTGTTAGTCAATTATTCTAAATTTAATATATGCAATTATTTTCTTTCAGACAATGATAATGTTGACAAGAATATAAAACAAAAAACAGCTAATCTGCTTAAAATTCCGGTAGAAAAAATAGCAAATACTGATCTAATGGGTAAAAATAAAGTAAGCCCCAACATTTCTTTGCTGGGAGCATTATCTGCTAAATCAGGGATAATTGATTTAAATAATATTACGTCTGTTTTAGCTTCTATGGCTAAAAACGATGCTGAAAAAAAGAATTACATAAACACTTTAATCGCAGGTTACGATTTTGCTAATTCTTAACAAAAAAGGTATTAATTTGAAGTTTTATTTCTGCAATTATTACATAGACCGAAAAACTCTACATTATATCCCGTTATATTATATTCTTTTTTCAATTTAGGGTTAATATAAATTTCAGTCATTTCATCGTTCGAATCGTCGTAAACCTGCAAATCAATTATTTCTTTGCAATTTCTGCAAATTATATGCGCATGAGGGGACACATCGCCGTCATATCTGACAGCGCTTTGAAAAGATTTAATTTCGCGGACTTCATTTATTTCCAAAAGCATTGCAATATTTTTATATACGGTGTTCAGAGAAATCATAGGATAAACGGATTTTACCTTTGAATAAACATCAACTGCTGAAGGATGATTTTTTGATTCCGCAAGTATCCTGATAATTTCATATCTTTGAGGCGTAAGGCTATAACCGTGTTTTTTTACTTTATTTAATATTTGGTCTAATCTGCTATTGTTAATCATTTTATTTATTTGTCTCTCTATAATGAATTAGATTAAATTATAACTTATACTTAATAATTAATAATAATTATTAAGTAATATATTATCAAGATTTTTACATTAAAATTTTATTTAAATATAAACGTTTGCCTATACATAAAATGCATAACATCACAATAAATTTATATTATAGTAATTATTATTATATAATTTATAAAATTAGATGTCAAATGAAATCATTAATTTTAATCCTGCAATAGAAAATATTAATACATTTCTTTGCTCGGCTACGCAAAATATAAGAAAAAGGTGTCAGATTTTATTTTTTTGCATATGGAGTAGTTCAATTAACAAAGAAAATATTTGCAAAAAAATTAATCTTACACAAAACATTTATTGTTTTTGTTTAAGCTGTCGTAAAAAGCTTCAAGTCTGGTAACATACCCCGCGTCTGCATTGTGTTCATCTATTTCAATTTCTAAATAAGGTTTATGTTTCATATAATCAGCAAAAAAAGTTTTGATAAACGAGTCTGGCCCGCAGCTGTAGCTGGTTAAATATACCGCATTCAGTTTAGGATTGTCTTTTATTATTTTCGCTGACGACAATATTTTATGCCCGGCATGCCAGAACATATTGTCGTGTTCTGAAAATATAGACACTTCATTATAATCAAGAAAATCCATTGGCATGACGGTCATGCCTAACGATGCAATTTTATCGGGAATTGCAAGATTAATTCCGTCATCTCCGGCATTATAAGGTCTGCCTATAAGAACGGTTATATCATCGTATTTCTCAAGAATCTCCCTGCCTTTATTTTTAAGTGCATTAAAAAAATCAATCTGTTTAGATAATGCGTTATCTAATGCCTTAACAATTCTTTTCCTTGAAACTTTAAACTTTTTTAAATAATGTGTTAGGCTGCGAATAGTTATGTCTATATCCTGTTTATCATTATTTAATCTAAATTCCGGCGTGATAAGATACATGCCGCCGAAATCGACAAGCGATTTAGTGGAAAAAGGAACACCCTGTATATACGGGCACTGCGAGGTGTTCGTTTGGAGTTTATGATTTTTTTCTCTATTTATCAGTGCAGGCAGAAATATCGCGTCCACCTTCTTATCTATAAGATTTTTTGAATGGCCCAGAAGTACTTTAACCGGAAGACATGTATCTGTTATAGACAGCATATTTGAACTGCTTATTATAGATTTAGTTGTTTCATCGGATAGTATTACCGTAAAACCGAGTTCTGTAAATAAGCTGTTATAAAGCGGAAACAGGTCATATGTTTCCAAGCATAAAGGTATGCCTATGCGCGGTTTAGAGAAATCATTTTCGTTTTTCTCCTTATCATATTTTTCAAATAATAAATTTTTTCTATCAATAAAAAAATTTTTGCCTTTTTTAATCTTATTTTTTTCTATCTCAAATATATCGCATCTTGCCCCGTAATAATGCGGCGGTTCTTTCTCCACGGAAACTTTATTAACCTCGCATAGATTTGAACATTTTTTGCATTCAAAAGATTCCTGTTCATATTTTCTGTTTCTTAAATCAAATCCTACAAATTTTGATTTTCCCTCCGTTCTGTAAGATAGCAATGCACTCCCTATAGCTCCTGTCACTTCATTGTGCTCAGGCACTATAATCTTTTTATTTAACAAAGTTTCAAAAGCGCTGACTACCGCCTTGTTCAATGCAACCCCGCCTTGAAAGAGAATATGTTCTCCTACCTGCTTCCCCAGCACTACCTTATTTAAGTAGTTTTCAACTATAGAGTAGCTTAGTCCTGCCAGAAGCTGGTCCTTTGAAGCTCCTTTCTGCTGATGCGATACAAGATCCGACTCCATAAAAACCGTGCATCTTTCTCCAAGACTGCATGGATTTTCGGCTCTAAACGCCGATTCAGAAAATTCTTTTATTATATCAATATGCAATTTATCAGCCTGTTCCTCAAGAAAAGAACCTGTTCCTGCGGCGCATGCCTTATTCATTTCAAAATCTATTACTACGCCGTTATTAATTCTTATGTATTTTGAATCCTGTCCGCCTATTTCAAAAACTGTATCCACTTTATCATCTATAAACACCGATGCTTCCGCCTGGGCAGTTATCTCATTTTTAACGACATCGGCACCTATAAAATCGGCAATCAGATATCTTCCTGAGCCGGTTGTGCATACTCCTTTGACTTCAGGAATTATATGGCAATCAGTAAGCTCGCAATAAATTTCAAATAATGTTTCCATTACAACTTTAATAGGCTCGCCGTTCGTTTTTTTATATTTTTTAATCACAAGCTCTTTGCTGTCATCCAATAATACTATATTAGTAGAGACGGAGCCAGTATCTACGCCAATATAGACAGGAACTGTCAGTCCGGCATATTTGCTCAGATTTTTGTTCTGGTCAAAATTAAAATCAGATTCTTCTTCCGCCGGCGGTTTATTAAGATTAGGGTGAGATTTTCCGGTCAATCTGCTCTCGTCTAAAAATTTTTCTAACTTATCCAATCCGTCAAATTTAAAACAACTATTACCGTTTTTTTCGACTTCGTTTTTTGATATTAGGGCAATTCCGATTGCTGCCATTACGGTATGATGCTCCGGTATAATCAATTCTCCGCTCTTTAAACCCAATACGTCTTCAAACGCACGTATCATACCTTTATTATATGCAACTCCCCCTTGAAAAATTACCGGTTTTTTTATTTTTTTGCCTTTAGCGACAACACCTATAAAATTCCGTGCCACGGCATAGCACAAACCCGCGACTATATCCTGTATAGGAGTGGAAATTTGCTGCAGATGAATCATGTCGGATTTAGCAAATACTGTGCATCTGCCGGCTATTTTTGCAGGATTTTCGGATGAAGCGGCTAATCTGCCAAAATCTTTTTCTATGTCAATATTAAGCCTATCCGCCTGCTGATCTAAGAATGAGCCTGTACCGGCGGCGCATAAATCATTTAATCCGAAATCATCTAAGTAGATATCGCCGGTTTTTTCATTTTTATTTAATAATATAAATTTTGAATCCTGCCCGCCCATTTCAATTACTGTTTTTACCTCCGGATAAAAATATTTAACAGCTTCTGTCTGGGCAACGAGTTCGTTTATATTAGGTATGTTTAATATATCGCCGAGAGTTTTAGAACCGGAGCCTGTAACCCCCATTGAATAAAAATTTTCAGCCGGAAATTTACTAAAAGTATTTTCTAATACATTGTAGGCTGTTTTAAGAGATTCTCCGTTTGACCTTGTATATGTTTTGGCAACTACATTTAATTTTTCATCTAATATCGCAGTTTTAACGGTCGTTGAACCTATATCTATACCTAAAAAAAATTTATCCAATTTATTCATAGTTAAATCCTTTTCCATTTTTCATATTCGCCGAAGGATTCTTTTTTCCATATAGGCACTGTTTCTTTTATATTGTCTATTAAAAATTTTGAAGCTATATAAGAAGAATCTCTGTGCGGGCTGGAAACTGCAATTGAAATTGAAATTCCGCCTATTTCTATCTTTCCTGTTCTATGAATAACAGCAATCTTATTTAAATCATATTTTTCGAAAGCGGCGCTTATAAGTTTATCTATTTCTTTGAACGCCATTTCTTCATATGCTTCATAGTAAAGAAATTTAACGGGCGTCCCGTCCTCATTATCTCTAACCGTTCCATTAAACAAAAGTGTTGAACCGGATGCTGCATCATTCACAAAATTCAGAGCTATATTTACATCAATGGGTATTTTAACTATATCTATATAATAAAAACTATTACAGGTAGCCATTATTTTAATTCCTTTTTATTTTAATCCGCCGCTGACCGGCATTATGATTGTAACTTCATCGTTATTATTTAAAACAGGATTGCAATCTTGATACTCCATATTTACAGCAAATTTAGAAATACAGAGTAAATGATTTATTTGAGGGTAATGGGTTGTGAGATAGTTTTTTAAGTCTTCTAACGTATCGCCTTCCTTAAAATTTAAATCTAACTCGCTTTTTCCTATTAAATCTTTAAATGCCGCAAATAGCCTTAATTTAATTTGCATTTTTATATTATTTTTATATTATTATGTTATCAAAATTAAACACAACTATTTAGTAATTTCATAATATATGTGTCCTATTTCTTTAATTATTATCTTTTCCATTGCCAATTTAACAGCATTGATAGACCCGGGAATAGAGAAAATAATTTTCTTATTATAAATGCCGCAAGATGCCCTTGACATAATTGATGCGGAACCGATTTCTTCAAAGCTTAGATATCTGAATAATTCTCCGAATCCGTATATCTCCTTATCATAAAGTTCACTCACTGACTCATATGTGTAATCTCTTTGTGATATACCCGTACCGCCGTTGATTATAACGGCATTTAAATCCGCATGAAAATTTTCAGCGCATATATTAACTAATTCTTTCTGAAGTAAATCTTTGTCGTCCTTTAATATTGTATAGCCTATTATACAGTGATTATTTTTCGTTAAATAATTTTTCAGATAAATTCCGCTTTCATCTGTTTCTTTATTTCTCGTATCACTTAATGTTATAATAAATATATTCAAAGATTTTTTTGCGCTACTGTCTGATTTATGTTCTAAATGTCCCATAATATATGAAATTTTAAACTATTTTTTTTTTATTGTCAAATAAAACAATTGACCGATAAATCATATTATATAATATAATCTATTAAAAAGCTATATCTACCTTATTTTATTAGATGATTGTATCTTTAAATCCATTTTTGTTTACAACGTCAGAATTAGATTTATCAAAAAAAATGCCGATTACAGAGTAACGATTGTTCACTCTGCTTTTCGGCATTTTTTAATTTATTAATTTTTAACTTAATATATTTTTCTTTATTAAATTAATACATTCCGCCCATGCCGCCCATTCCTTGCGGCATTCCGCCGGGCATTCCGCCTTTATCTTTATCTTCAGGTTTGTCGGCTATCATTGCTTCTGTAGTGAGCATTAAGGAAGACACGCTTGCAGCGTTTTGCAGAGCCGTCCTTTCAACTTTGGTCGGATCAATAATACCTGCAGCAATTAAATCTTCATACTTGTCTGCTGCTGCATTATACCCGAAAGACCCTGTGTTATTCAACACTTTATCGACTACTATTGAAGCCTCTACTCCTGCATTTTCAGAAATCATTCTTAACGGTTCCTGAACCGCTCTTCTGATTATTTTAATACCTGCATCTTCATCAGTGTTAGCACCTGCAAGTTTATCTAAAGCTTTTGATGCTCTTAACAGCGCAACACCGCCGCCGGGAACAATACCTTCTTCAACAGCCGCTCTTGTTGCATGAAGTGCGTCTTCAACTCTTGCTTTCTTTTCTTTCATTTCAGTTTCGGTAGCAGCTCCGACATTAATTACTGCAACGCCGCCTATTAATTTGGCAAGCCTTTCCTGCAGCTTTTCTTTATCGTAGTCTGAACTTGATTCTTCTATCTGAGCTCTGATTTGTTTAACTCTTTTTTCAATGCCTTCTTTGCTGCCTGCGCCGTCTATTATAGTGGAATTATCTTTGTCAACGGTAATTCTTTTTGCTTTTCCAAGATCCTGAAGGGTAATTGACTCTAATTTAATGCCTAAATCTTCGGAAATAACCTGTCCGCCGGTCAGAATAGCTATATCTTCGAGCATTGCTTTCCTTCTGTCGCCAAAGCCGGGAGCTTTAACGGCACAGCAGTTTAATGTGCCTCTTAATTTATTTACCACTAATGTAGCAAGCGCTTCACCTTCAACTTCTTCTGCCAATATTACAAAAGGTTTGCCAGACTTGGCGATCTGTTCCAAAATCGGAAGAAGGTCCTTCATTGCAGAAATTTTCTTTTCATGGATAAGTATATACGGATCATCAAGTACACATTCCATTCTTTCGGAATCTGTCACAAAATAAGGGGATAAATAACCTCTGTCAAACTGCATTCCTTCAACTACCTCTAAAGTAGTTTCCATGCTTTTCGCTTCTTCAACTGTTATAACGCCTTCTTTACCTACTTTGTCCATGGCTTCAGCAATAATATTACCGATTGTCTCGTCGTTATTTGCAGAAATTGTTCCGACCTGTGCAATTTCTTTCTGATTTGCAATCGGTTTAGACATAGTCTTTAATTCTTTTACCATAACGTCCACTGCCTTATCAATTCCTCTTTTAATTGCTATAGGGCTAGCTCCTGCAGCAACAAGTTTTATGCCTTCGCGAAATATTGCCTGCGCAAGCACTGTTGCTGTTGTAGTTCCGTCTCCTGCAGTATCGGAAGTTTTAGATGCAACTTCTTTAACCATTTGAGCACCCATATTTGCAAATCTATCAGCCAAATCAATTTCTTTTGCAACGGTAACGCCGTCTTTTGTTATATTTGGCGAACCGAATGATTTTTCGATAACTACGTTTCTTCCTTTTGGTCCAAGGGTCACCTTGACCGCATCTGCAAGCGTATTAACGCCTTCTAATATTAAAGACCTTGCTTCTTGAGAAAATTTTATATCTTTTGCCATAATTCTTCTAACCCTCCAAATTTAAATTTCATTTAAAAATATTAACATTCTTGTAAACTTTTTTTACATTATAATGCGCAAAATGCACAGCTTTTTCACTCAGTTACTATTTGCTTTTATTGTTAAGCAAGTACTACCAATAAAAACAGCATGGCTTACTTTTCGATAATGGCTAACACATCATCTTCTTTCATGATAAGATATTCTTTATCATCTACTTTAATTTCATTACCTGAATATTTTGCAAATAAAACCAAATCGCCCTCTTTAATTTCCATTGGTATTTTCTTCCCGTCTTCTGATGTTCTACCGCTGCCGGTAGCAATAACTTTGCCCTGCATAGGTTTTTCTTTTGCAGCATCAGGTATAAACAAGCCGCTTTTAGTTTTTTCTTCTTCTTGAAGCCTTTCAACGAGTATTCTGTCCTGTAAAGGTTTAACTTTCATAAATGTTCTCTCCTTAATTATTTAAATTAGTTATCTTACTAAAATTATCATAAACTGCACTGTTAATTTTTTTATTACTAAGGCATTGCTTTAAAAATTATATTGTGCGGTATAACTTCAACTATAACATTTTGCTGCATATATATTTATATAATGTATCCCAGCAAAAATGTTGCCATGCTTAATTTGTTTATAATATCATAAGTTTTACGTTTTAGCACTTAAATATATTGAGTGCTAACTTTTCTCAATATACACTCACTTTTTTGAAAATACAATCACGTAAATTTGCATTATGCAGCTATAAAATACGCTAATTTATCTGAATATAATAATATATTGCTATTTTTTTAAGTTTTTCTTAATCTTTCAATTTATTATTAAATTTATTATTTTAAAATTGTTTTTGAACTCTATGAAATCATTCTTTTTTTTATAAAATAAACCGGAAGATAAAAAAAGATAAGGGAAAAAATTATAACAATTAATAAATCTAACAGCAGCGGCAGCAAATGAAGATGTCCCAAAAATAACGCTCTGGTAATTTGTACCGTATAATACAAAGGCATTATATAAACAATATATCTGATTATAGCAGGCAGTGCCGAAACCGGGTAAAAAACACCGGAAAATAGAAACATAGTAGAAATTGCTACGGTAAAATAATATGAAAAAAAATCGTAAGATGGAGCAAACGACGTTATAAATAAAGATAAGGACGCAAATAACAATCCGTTTAAAATAATAACAACAGGAATTAGTAGGATGAAAACAGAAATATACGGTCTGAAAAAAATTAACGCTATTAATAGCACCGCCAAACCGCTCATAACCGCTTTTACCGCCGACCATAAAACTTCTCCTGCCACAATTTCCTCAATGCTTACCGGAGTAACTAATATTGCATCAAATATACCTTTTGTAGTCATTCTGGTATATGAGCCGAATGTACCTTCAAAAGAAGCTGCATACATTGAAGAAGAGGATATTATTCCGGGGATAATGTATAAAAGATAAGGCGTGCCGTTTATGTTATGTATAAATTTTCCTATGCCCAGTCCTAAAGCAGCAAGAAAAAGCAGCGGCTCAAGAATATCCCCTATTATACTTGGTTTGTAAAACTTGAGCCAGACTCTGAAATTTCTGTAAAAAACTGCATAAAATCTAAGACTGATATTACTATTTATTTCATCAATTACTTTTAAAATTTTCATTTTTAACTATATCCATAAAAATTTCCTCTAATGACTTCAATCCTTTATTGTTATTATACACATCCTCTTTTTTATACGCCATATTATTCGATGCGCCATTTATATTTTCATTATTATTTTTATTCAAAATATAGTCCATAGATCCGTTCAAAACTATTTTTCCATGGTTTAGCAATATAACATTTCTGAATAATTTCTCTGCTTCATCCATATAATGTGTTGACATTAATATAGTAATACCGCTCTTGTTTAACAATTTTAATTTATTCCATATATTCAGTCTATATTCTGGATCCAGTCCGATTGTAGGTTCATCGAGTATTATAATGTCAGGACTATTAATCAAAGCTCTTGCTAAAAGCAATCTTCTTCTATAGCCTCCCGATAAGTTAATAACTTTAGAATCTTTCTTTTCGGCAATATTAAAAAAATCCAGCAATTCGGAAACTCTCCTGAAAGATTCTTTTTTGTTAATTCCAAAATACATGGAATATATTATTAAATTTTCAAAAACACTTAAATCTTCGTCAAGATTATCATCCTGAGGAACAACGCCCAATCTGGATTTAATTTTTTTTGAATCATTCGTAGGACTTAAACCGAGAATGTCAATGCTGCCGGCTGACGGAATCACTACGGAATATAAAATTTTCAAAATTGTAGTTTTTCCGGCTCCGTTTGGACCTATTATGCCAAAAAAATCTCCTCTTTTAATCCTAAATGAGATATTATTGAGGGCTGAAAAATCATTGTAAAACTTGGTTAAATTTTCAACTGAAATAGCGTAATCATTCATAAATTATGATGGCAGAAAGCGCCAAATGCTTAAAGACGCGGAAGAGTTATACCCGTTTGTGATTGATATTTTCCTTTTTTATCTTTATATGAAACCCTGGGCGCCTCTCCTTCGAAAAATAGAACTTGAGCGAGACCCTCATTGGCATATATTTTCGCGGGCAACGGGGTTGTATTTGAAATTTCAAGAGTAACGTATCCTTCCCATTCTGGTTCAAAAGGAGTAACGTTCACTATTATACCGCACCTCGCGTAAGTAGATTTGCCGAGGCAAATAGTAACTACATTTCTTGGTATTTTAAAATATTCAACAGACCTTCCAAGAGCAAAAGAATTAGGGGGCACAATGCATTCTTCGGTAGTTATATCAACAAATGATTTTGTATCGAAATTTTTAGGATCAACTATAGTAGTATTAATATTGGTAAAAATTTTGAATTCGTTAGATATCCGCAAATCATATCCAAATGACGAAACGCCATAAGATATAACACCGTTTCTAACCTGCGCATTTTCAAATGGCGTTATCATATCATGCTCTTTAGCCATTTTTTCAATCCAGATATCGTTCTTAATCATTATAAAAATAACCGTCGATTTAAATTTTTAAAAATCTTAAATTCAAACATTGCATAACTTAACTTAAATTAAATTTCAAGATAGTATCGATAATTTCATCAGGATCATCCTTTATCTGTAAAATATCAATATCCAAAGGCGAGATATAGCCTTTTTTAAGGGTATTACTTTTAATCCAATCTATAAGTCCATTCCAGTAATCGGAACCGTACAATATGACGGGGAAAGGTTTAGTTTTATTGGTTTGAATTAATTCCACCGTTTCAAAAAGTTCATCTAATGTGCCGAATCCGCCCGGCATCATTATATAAGCTGAAGCGTACCTGACGAGCATGACCTTTCTCACAAAAAAATAACGGAACTCAAGTGTAAAATCTGCATATTTATTGATATTCTGTTCTTTAGGAAGTTTAATATTAAGTCCTACTGAATTAACCTGAAGGTCAAACTCATCTTTAGCCTCTCTGCACCCCCTATTTGCGGCTTCCATTACCCCCGGACCGCCGCCGGATATTATGGAATAACCTTTTAAAGCTAAGCCCTTGGCTATTTCTTTTGTATTTTTGTAGACATCGCTATTTTCATCAACTCTGGCGCTTCCATAAATAGTAACGGCTGGACAAACGGAAGGAAGAACATCGAATCCGTCTACAAATTCGCCCATTATTCTGAATAATCGCCATGGTTCACCTTTATTCAGAGAATTAAGTTCATAATCATAATTTTTAGAATTTTCTTTTGTTATAGCCATAGATACTCCTTTTATTATGGATTATGATTAAATCATATTATCTATGCCTCTCTCTATAATTAGACCGATTTAAGACATAAAAGCACACAGAGTGCGCAAAGACAATGAATAATTTAATATGACCAAAAACGGTAATGCTCAAATACTAATAAATACAACCGGCAGCTGCCTGCGGAACAGGTCTTACGCTGCCATTTTGAAAAAACCGTTATAATAATCTGATAATCTGATTAATTTATTTATTTTTACTATATGCAAATATTAACAATATCAGCGCGATATTATTAACTAATCAAAAATATATTGCAAATAAATAATGGAAATTACACAAAATTAGTTAAAATTTAAAATCAGTTTTGTCTGGATGAATTTTTTTTGCTTTCGCTTCGAGCTGCTCTTTGGTTTCTTTATGATTGTCATCAGGAATACAGCAATCAACAGGGCATACTGAAGCACACTGGGGAGAATCATAAAAACCGTGACATTCAGTGCAAAGATCGGGAGCTATAACATAAATATCCCCTTCTGTTATTGCGTCATTTGGACATTCCGGGACACAAACACCGCATGCGATACATTCATCAGTAATAATTATAGCCATTTAAAACCTCCATAATAATTTTGAATTTAAGTTTAAGTTTAAGTTTTATTTTTTAAAAACGATACAATACAAGATCTAAGCCAAATATTCGATATTTAATTATAGCAAATAATTTCATCGAATTAAATAAAAAAATAAGTATATAAAAAATACATTAAGTATAATAATACTAATATGCAAGTAGATACAATAATGCATTCTGAATGTAGTTTTAATTTTTTTAACTTATTTTGCTTCCTATACCCTTAAACGCCTTAATTCCCAAAAACTTGGAATTTGGACCTAATTCTTCTTCTATCTGTAAAAGTCTGTTATATTTACATACCCTTTCAGTTCTGGCAGGGGCTCCTGTTTTAATTAATCCTGAATTAACTGCAACAGCTAAATCTGCTATAGTAGTATCTTCGGTCTCTCCTGATCTGTGAGAAATAAGCGCCGTCATATTGTTTTTCTGAGTTAATTGGATGGCGTCCATTGTTTCCGACAGCGTTCCTATCTGGTTGAGTTTTATTAAAACAGAGTTTATGGCATGAGCATCAATTGCTTTAGTTATACGCGATATATTTGTAACGGTCAAATCGTCGCCGACTACTTGTATTTTATCTCCGAGTTCCTTCATCAGCATACTAAAACCGTTAAAATCATCCTGGGCTAAACCGTCCTCAATTGATATTATCGGAAATTTTTCAACGAAACCGGCATACATATCCACCATTTCGGAAGAATCCAGGACGGTTTCCCTTCCTGCCTCTTTGAGAGTATATTTACCGTTTGAATAAAATTCGCTAGCCGCAGGGTCTAACGCTATAAATATGTCTTTTCCGGGGGTATAATGAGCTTTTTCTATAGCTTCCATTATAAGAAGTATAGCTTCTGCATTATTTTGCAATTCCGGCGCAAACCCGCCTTCATCTCCGACACTGGTGGGCATTTTCCTTTCATCTAAAACCTTCTTTAGTTTTTGATAAACTTCGGCGCCCATACGAAGAGCTTCGTCAAAATATTTTGCTCCTGCCGGAACTATCATGAATTCCTGAAAATCAAGCAAATTATTAGCATGTTTTCCGCCGTTTATTACATTCATCATGGGAACCGGCAAGATATGAGCATTTACACCGCCTATATACTTGTACAAAGGTATCTCTAATTCTTGAGCGGAAGCAATGGCAACCGCAAGAGAAACACCGAGTATTGCATTGGCTCCAAGATTCGATTTATTTGGGGTGCCGTCAAGATTTATCATGATATCATCGACAAGTCTTTGATTATAACTGTCTATGCCTGATAACGATTTAGCTATTATATCATTAACATTTTCTACGGCAGAATGAACAGATTTACCAAAGTATGAAGAATTATCGTTGTCTCTTTTTTCGTAAGCTTCATATTCTCCCGTAGATGCCCCTGACGGTACACAAGATATGCCGGATATTCCGCTCTCTAAAGAAACTTTTACACTGATTGTAGGGTTACCTCTGGAATCTAAGATTTGTCTTGCTTTAATTTCTGCAATTTCGCTCATAGTTATCACCTCTTTTTTAATATTTGTCTTATTTTATCATTATCTTATCTAATATTTGTCGTAATTATTTTTATTTTTATATTTTTTAGTATTTGTCTTTTTTTTATTTTTATTTTATTTTATTTATTTCATTTATGGCCTTTTTTATTAATAATTCAGTTTTCTTTTTTTCGGCTGATTCTGCGTAAATTCTCAAAACAGGCTCTGTCCCGGAAGGTCTTATTAAAAGCCATGAATTATCGCTATATTCAAATTTATAACCGTCAATAAAATTAATTACGGAAATTTTTTCTTTAAATGGTATATTAAAGCTATTATTTTTTAGAATTCCTATTAATTTTTCTTTAATATTATTGTCTATGCGGATATCCAATCTTCTGTATTCTAGAGGATATTCTTTACCGTAAATATCATTTAATAATTCATTTAAATTTTTTTCGCGTACCAGCATAATTTTTAAGAGCATTAAAGAATTAAAAACTCCGTCCCTTTCCGGTATATGAAACTTAATTCCGATGCCTCCCGATTCCTCACCGCCAATAAGAATATTGTTTTCAGGGTTTATCATAAGATTAGCTATGTTTTTAAATCCGATAGGCACTTCATGTAATTTTATTTTATATTTGCTGCATAAATAATCAATCGTTTTTGATACGGACACTGTTTTTACAACTTCCCCCTTAAATCCTTCTTCTAATAAATAGTTTAATAATATGGAAAATATTTTATGAGAATCTATGAAATTTCCTTTATAATCAACGGTACCTACCCTGTCTGCATCTCCATCCGTTGCAAAACCCACTGCAAATTTATTGTTTATCCCTGCTTTTTTTACTGCCGCCGAAAGTTTTTTTAAATTTAATTCTATAGGCTCAGGATTAATTTGGGGAAAATTTGGGTTAACTGAATTATTTATAGTTTTATGTCGTATAAAAAATTTTTTCAATACGGCGGATATATAACCGATACCTGCTCCATACATGGGGTCTATGACAATATCTATAGCTTTTGAAATAGAACTGCCTGTTGCACTTCCTAAGTCGATTATTTTTATAATATGGTCTAAATATTTTTTTTTAAAATCAACTTTTATCAATTCTCCTGATTTAATATTGTCACCAAAATAAGTATAAAGCGATGATTCTTTATTCAATAAAATATCATTGGCTATCTCTTCAATGTTTTTAACGTCCGATTCTAACATTGAACCGCCGTAATTATTTTTAAATTTAATACCGTTATACATAAATGCATTGTGACTGGCGGTAATCATAATACCGCACTCACATAAATTATTTTTTACTGAATAAGATAATACGGGAGAAGGACAAAAAGAATCGGACAGCAGAACGTTAAAGCCCATTTTCATAAGATTTTTAGCACATGATAAAGCAAATTCTTCAGATAAAAAACGGGTATCATAGCCTATTGCAATAGACTGAGTATTTTTGATATTCACAGACGCGGCGGCGGGGGCATTGCCATCGGTACTGAATGACAAAATGTCTTTTGTACCGTTTATATCATTTTTTTTCAGTAAATATAATCCTAACGCTGTAGAAATAATACTTATTTTATCAAAATCAAAATTCTCGGCTATAATACCTCTAAAACCGTCAGTTCCAAAATTGATTTTGATATGATTATCTTTTATGATATTAGAGATATTAGAAAATTTCAAATTATCCATCATTATTTATAAAATTATTTTATCCTATTATCATAATTTTATATAAAAAAATCAAGATTTTTTTTGTTTAGCCGTTGTTATGCTGTTATTATATCTTTTTAGGGTAGATACGAAGAATAAGAATATTTATAGTATTCCAATCTGACGGAGAGACGTAAACTCCCGTTTGTTAAGAACGGGAGAAAATAATTAAAAATACGTATTATTTTACATTTAAAGCTTTTAATGTTAACGGTCCAACTATTCCATCAACATGAAGCCCTTTTTTCTTCTGAAAAACTTTAACGGCACTGATTGTATTTTTTCCGATAATGCCGTCTACTTTACCTTTGTACAGATGATGTAGATTCCAAAATTTATTGATACTATTTAAAATTATTTTTTTTGATTTTATCATATTTTTTAAAAATATAAATTACAAAATTTAATGAAACTATACCACAATATAATGAAAATAACTTGACAAATACAAAAGTAAATGATACTATATTGACAAAGCTAAAATTTAATTAATTTTAAACAGGATAATTAAAATGGCTTTAGTCAGAAAAATTCCCATCCAAACAAGGTCAGTCGCCGGATACTTTTACAGCGTCAAGAATAAAAGAAATATCGATTTCGAATCACAGCTCGAAAAGAAATTTTATCTTATGTTTGAATTCGACGACGAAATAGAAAGCTATCAGGAACAGCCGGTTAAAGTCGAAACTTTGCTTAACGGCAGAAAAATAACGTATATTCCAGACTGTTTGATTTACTTTAAGCCTGAATTAAATAAAAAACCTTTCCTGGTCGAAATAAAATATCTTAAAGAAATAAAAGAAAAGAAAGAAAAAATAGCAAATAAAGTTAAGGCGGTTTCAAAATATTCTAAAGAAAACGGCTATTTCTTTAAGATATTTACTGATAAAAAACTTAACGAAACCTATATAGACAATATTAAATTTCTTTACAGATATTCGGAAAAACCGAAATTAAACGGCAGATACGGTGAATACGAAAACAGGATTTATTCCGCTTTATGCGGCAGCGAAAACGGTTTAACCGTAAACGGACTTTTAAATATGACTGCATTAAACAATTTAGAAAAAATGACGGTATTGCCTGTTATATGGCACATGGCTTTTAAAAAGAAACTGTATTTAAACCTTTATGAACCGTTGCAGGGCTGGCTTCGTCCAAGGATTATACTTCTATATCGAGAATATATCATTTAGACAGAGGATATGAGGCTA